>CAZQKJ010000291.1:0-5247 GCA_964593315.1 uncultured Granulosicoccaceae bacterium | reverse complement strand
AGCTGAGCCGATGATTCATAATGCTTCCGATAAGTTTTCCAGCCAGTTAGTACCACAGCACTCTGCCACCAGACTGTGCCTATTGCTCGGCAAGAGCTGCAATTTTGATACGGTAACTGTTACGAGAACAGGATTCACTTTGGTGAGTCAGTGCCATCAAAGTGTTTATCCAAATCACTCCAGCAATCTGCATAGTTACCCTGCAATGGTGCTTCTTCTGCTGCATATCCTGTCAGGTGTTGTGGAAAACGGGTTTCAAACATGAATGACATTGTATTAGCCAGATAAGCAGGCTTCATAGGTTCATTAGAGCCTTTTTCAAAGGCATTTCTATCCGGACCATGCGGCAGCATCATATTGTGCAGACTGATTCCACCCGGAATAAATCCCTCCGGCTTGGCGTCATATACTCCATGAATGTTACCCATTAACTCGGACATAACATTCTTGTGATACCACGGTGGCCGGAAGGTATTCTCGGCTACCATCCATCGATCCCGAAACAAAACAAAGTCTATATTCGCCGTTCCTTCAACAGGAGACGGTGCTGTTAACACAGTAAAGATTGAAGGGTCCGGATGATCGAATAATATCGCGCCGACAGGGCTAAAGGTACGCAAGTCATATTTACAGGGTGCGTAGTTACCATGCCACGCCACTACATCCAAAGGAGAGTGATCAATTTCTGTACGATGAAACTGACCACACCATTTAATAGTGACAGTAGATGGCGACTCACGGTCTTCAAACGCGGCGACCGGTGTTTTAAAGTCTCTGGGATTAGCAAGGCAGTTCGCACCTATCGGACCCCGATTCGGCAGATCGAACTTTTGACCGTAATTTTCACAGACAAAGCCACGTGCCGGACTATTTGTCACTTCAACTCTATAGACCAAACCACGCGGAATAATTGCGATTTCCTGTGGCTCAAGATCAATCACACCAAGCTCTGTGTAAAATCGCAGACTGCCCTCCTGCGGCACAACCAGCAACTCACTGTCAGCTGAGTAGAAGTAGTCATCGTGCATTGAGGTATTGGCAAGGTACACATGAGATGCCATACCGGTTTGTGTGTTCACATCACCGGCGGTCGTCATGGTTCGCATACCGGTGATAAAGGTGTGCGCTTCTTCGGAATGAGGAATCGGGTCCCACCGATACTGCCCCAGGGAGGTCACACTATCGTTAATAAGCGGCGCGGTCTGCCAGTAAGGTAGCTCAATTCGCTGCAAGCGCCCTACGTGTTTAACCGATGGCCGGATGCGATAACACCATGATCGTTCGTTCTGTCCGCGGGGTGCTGTGAAAGCGGTGCCCGAGAGTTGCTCTGCATACAAATTGTACGGACACTTCTGCGGGCTATTGCGTCCCTGCGGCAGAGCGCCAGGCAGCGCCTCTGATTCGAAATCATTTCCAAAACCAGATGAATAACTCTCGTGCGGGCCCGCGCCCGAGGGCGCTGTGGTCATTCTGGGTTTTGTCATATTTCAACTCTGTGTATCAGATGCAAAAACAATACTTTCAGTTCGATTGGAGGTAATATCAATCCGATCCTGGTCACCACCACTAGCGCTATGACTATAGCAAACCAGACGGTGATCATGTCCGGTTGAGAAAGTCTGTCCTCACCTGATTCGAGCAAACTCACTGACCTGCCATGAACTACTCTTTTGATTCCGAAACAACCGCCCGCAAAGTCTCCGATGACCACTGGCAACTTGAACTGGTGCCAGACTGGAATATCGGTGATAACCCGAATGGCGGTTTTCTGCTCGCAAGTCTACTTCGAGCCATGGCAACTCTGGTACCCGACACCCCCGACCCGATCGCAGTAACCACTCATTATCTGCGTCCCGGACTGCCAGGCACTATGGCCGACCTTCACGCAAATGTCGTGCGCTTTGGCCGTCGTACATCAACCGTAACCGGCACCATGCAACAAGATGGCAAACCCAGGTTCACCTGCACCGCAACCTTTGGCAAACTTGATCAAAGCTCAGATAAAACTCCCAACAGTGGCGCAGATGGAACAAGAAATCTTTTTATAACGCCTCCTGATCTGCCACCACCTGACGAATGTACAACTCGATCAGAATTGGCACAGGCCGTCACGCTACCGATCATGAATCGCCTTGATATCCGCATTGATCCACAGTACGCAGAATCGGGCCATCACTCTGAGGCAGTCATCACCGGCTGGGTAAGATTCAAAGACCAGCGCCCGACCGACTTACTGGCGCTACCTCTGTTCTGCGATGCTTTCCCGCCCTCAGTGTTTACTCTGTATGGACCCATAGGATGGGTACCTACTATCGAGCTATCAGTGCACACACGCAAACATCCGGATCCGGGCTGGATAAAAGGCGCTTTTTCAGTCAGTGATCTGGCCGGCGATCTGTTTATCGAAGATGGAGCGCTGTGGGATCAGAATGATCAACTGGTTGCAAGATCACGGCAATTACAGATGATTTTACAAAAAGCTTGACGGCAAAAATCATTCACAATGATAGCGCCACAATTATCCCAATAACCCGTTAGTTACAATGATCTCTGATGGTCGCAATCATCTTGGGGCCAATACCTTTGATGCCAGAAAGCTTTTCCTCTTCCAATGCCTTACAGAGTGATTTCATACTGTCTATTGCATGATCTTGATAAAGCATGCGAGCCGTCTTTGCACCCAGATTGGGAATACCAGTCAACTCAAGCACACTCAGTGGCGGTGGCTTACCATACTGATCGTCGTTGAACTTCGCTGTGGTACCGGTTTTAACTATCTCTTCAATATAGCTTGTGATAATGCCGCCAACACCTGCGATAGTGTTGAGCTCTTTATTCTTCTCTAGCGTATCGATTGATTGAGGCATACGCGAGATAGTGTGCGCCAATTGACCATAGCGCTTCGCATGGTCCTCCGGATAGCCACCGATGATCAAGTATTCACCCAGCTGCTTCACCACAGATGCTACAGCATCATTGCGATGCCATCGGGTTCTGCCCTTTTTATCGGTATAGGTTTGACTGGTCGTTTTGGCCATATTAAATTTTGGTGATCAGGCCTGATTAAACAGTCAGATCTACACAGTATCAGCTATACCGAGAGTGCGCATACCACAGGCAAGCGCACCTGCCTGCCACGCCTATGAAGCAGGCCGCCAAAGATCATCAGGACAATAAGCAGCGCCGTATATAGTCCCGAGTGAAACCTCTTGTAACAGCACGGCACAACCCTGACCGTCTTTCAGTTCAACTTGATGATTCAGTTGTACAACATTATCTGCTGATACCAGCTCGGTAAAGCCATTGTCTGGTGTGAGCTGGTTAAATTGCCGCACAATATGATGACTGGTCAGTGTCTTATCGTGGTTTTCACCGGTGGAAATCTCAGTGGTTTTCTCGACATCAAAAACTGCAATCCACAAATGCGCACTGTCTGGCACCTGAGCATGCTCACCACTCACTTCGATATGCAAACCCGCTTCACCTGCATCAGTGTCTGATGCTGCATCGTGTGCAACGGTCAAATTGACCACTGGACGATCAAGCACTTCAATGCCCTGCCGAATGATTGATCCTTCAGAACCAACCGTGGCATAGATACCATTGATCACCATTTGCGGTGTGTATACACCCGTCCTGCCACCCAGTTGCGCTACGTTGTACAACTGCTGTCGGTAAGTGTTCTCCTTATCAGAGAAGGGATCTTTGTGAGACCCGTGCCTTCCATACACAAGGCTGTCCCAATAGTCGACGTGAAACTCTAACGCCACCAGGTCGGGATCGTTCTCAATGAGCTCTCCCAGCAACTTCTCTGCAGGTGGGCAACTGTAACAACCCTGAGAGGTGAACAACTCTATAACCGCAGGTCCGCTACCCGTGCGCTCTGCTGCAGTGCCCTTCGGTCCTGCGAATAATCCTAAACCAATCACGCTGGCTCCGATTGCCATACCGAAGAATCCGGCTGCAGCACCCATTCGCACGCGACGCCCGGTTTTCGCATTCTGCGGCAGTTCGTCAGACTCCACTGAGCGTTTGTATAGTGATTGTCTCGACGGGCGTGGTGGCTTGTGCATAGCTGGCTCCTGAATTGTTCCTGGCCTGAATGGTTACCGGCAACCCGCAGGTTACATGGGTATCCCCTGTTGGACAGAATTTACAGCAACAGTTCACAGCGGGCGACCTAAAGAATGTTGCGGGGAATGCTGCAGAAATGCCGCTGGGTATTCATCGACGGTGAATGAGCAAGCTCACTGTGGGCAATTTGCCGCGAGATTCAAAAGCAAAACCACACAAAACACTTGACCTTGGAATTTGAAACGTATAATTTGGTCGCATGGACGGGATTAATTTCCCATTACAATTTAATTATCAGGGGCTTATGGCACAGCTGACACAATATGTTACGCTTTTCTGCGAAAATGTCTGCGTGTGACAAGCAACTGTAATTTTACCCAGGAGTGAACGCCGTACCGAGCTCCTGTTACCTTCAACCACTCTGGCCCTGCCGGAGCCGTGTACGGACATTTTTCATCGGGAGTTTCAATGTTTAGAAAAACAACACTAATGGCCCTTGCGCTGTACGCAGGCACCGCCGGTTTGGCACAGGCACAAGACTTCATAAAATCAGGTCCCAGCGTTTTCAATTATAACTTTGTCGAGGGCGCGTACGTCGATGTTGACGGAACCGATGGTATTGCCCTGACCGGGTCCGGAGACGTAGCGGATAACATAGCAATCCTGGTTTCTTATACACGTGTCAGTGAAGGGTCAGCTGATGCGGACGGCATAAGTTTTGGTGGCGTATACCATGTTAAAGCGGGCAACTTTCCTATGGCAGACTGGGTCTTCTCAGGCGGCTTTGAACGGGTTGAAGTGACCAGCGGGCCCTTTAGCGACAGTGATTCAGGCTTGTTTCTGTCGGGCGGTATACGTTATGGCTTCAGTGAAGCATTTGAAGGTAACGCAACACTTGGGCTTTCCACACTGGGTGATACAGATATCGGGTTTGCCTTAAGAGGCTTGTATAACATAACACCCCAGCTATCTGCTTTTGCAGAAGCTGATATCGGTGAGGACACTGCAATAGGTATTGGGCTACGTTACTACTGGCGCTGAGAATCCACGCAGGCTTTTTCAAACCTCTGATCAATAGTCCACTGATATTACTTCAGTGGACTAGATAGTGCCCATCCAGAAACAGGGTGTTGCGAGGTTGACTCACGTGCGTGAAATTTCTTCTACTACATG
>CAZQKJ010000290.1:0-5268 GCA_964593315.1 uncultured Granulosicoccaceae bacterium | reverse complement strand
AACCAGGCCCAGGATCGCTGCAGGCTCATTGGTTTACGTGAATGCAACTTTGCAAAACACAACTCACAATTACCCGCAACCGCCCACGGTTCCGTAGGCATACGGGCAATCGTGCCGCAGGCAGGACAGGCAACCAAACCACATTGCGCGGCAGTTTTCATTATGCGCGCCCCTCTTCAGGGATGGACGCAGGGTTAAGATGATCAGTTTTTTTCGCAGGCACTGTCTGCTGCCGCACACTACGGGCCTGACTGATCATTTCCCATAAACTGTGATTATCAATTAATTGCAGTGACGCTGCGGTCAGAATATTCAACAGAGCAAAAGCCCAGAACGAGTATCCCAGTTCGATTTGCGCCATCGAGGCGAGCTTTACCAAAGCGACGATCGCCCCGAACAAATAGATTTCCATCATGCTCCAAGGTGAAAGGTACACCATGGAACGAAATACGAACTCCACCCCCGGCAAGCGTCGTCGAAACCGCAATGGCAGCAATATATATAAAAGTCCGGTCATACGCAGAAGCGGGAACAGGATAATGAAGCCGAAACTCGCGACCGCCAAAGTCCACAATCCCTCACGCGACAGCGCCAATACAGCCGACACTATGGATACGCTTTGCGAGTTACCAGACACACTGATCTGCAGAAACGGGAAAGCATTTGCCACGATAAACATGATTAGCGAGGCCAATCCGATAGCAAGTGAGCGATCAATACTATTTTTCTTGTTTGAATACAGAAAGGCATTGCATCGAACACAGCGTGCCAGTGCACCTGGCTCGAGCTCTAATTTCCGGTGCAGCAAATCGCATTCGTGACACGCCACCAGAGACGTCAGATCAACATCACTGATTGATATGTTGTGATCAATGGTGGTCAATTGTGCGGAATCCTGAATCGATCTGATTACGAGCGCGGTTATAAGTAAGAGCAAAGATCGGGTCGAGCGATTTCGCTCGACTCACGAGTGGATCGGCGATTGCTACAAAAATGCCGCCAACGCCAAAGTGCCAAATAATCGGCGACTCATTGTCGGTCTATGCGGGCAACTTCCTGATTACAAGATCGGATACATCGTGCCCGAGCCTCTGACCACGTTGTTCAAAGCGAGTTTCAGGACGTAAACCGGCAATGGCTGCCGCTTCGGCCTCATCACCCAGACAACTAAAATGAGTATGTGCCTCAACTACCGCGCGCACTTCTTGAGCATAGGGCACCCAGTCCGTTGCAAAATGTATCACACCGTCCGGCACCAAAAGCTCATTCATCATATCCAGAAAACCGGCGTTGACCAGGCGTCGTTTTCGATGCCGGGTCTTGTGCCAGGGATCCGGAAAGTAGACCAGCACACGATCGACACTGGCAGGCTTTAAAAAGTGTTCGATCAGATCGAGCACATCGTAGCGAACCAATCGCACGTTAGTGAGCTCGCGTTGAGTGATTTCACCGAGCGCGTGCCCCACCCCTGGCAGATGAACCTCTACACCCAGAAAATTAACCTCAGGATTGTGCTCTGCCATGTGACCCAGTGCAGCGCCGTCTCCAAAGCCTATTTCCATCCATACCGGAGCCACCTTATCGAAATGCTCCGATAGCTCGATACGATCCTCATGCGGCTCGATACCAAAGGTATTCCAGTGAAGATCGAGACTGCGTTGCTGACCCTCAGTTAAACGGCCCTGACGCAACACAAAAGTTCTAATAGATCGGGTACTTAACTTTGGCACGTATAACTGGCCCATAGCTGTTTATTTTCTGGACTCATCACTCGGGTAATCGTTCTCTTCAGTTTTATTGGTTAAATCGGTAACACCATGGCCGACCCTTGAGCCAAAACTATGAAGTCAGGACGATTAATTTTCGTTCTGCAACACTATTAGTGTGGCTAGACCTGCGGTTCAACTATATAATTTATTCGGTGATACATCGACTCGCGTTCGCGTCCAATCGATTTTGAGACAATCAGATTTTACATTGTGACTCAAAATGATTTTTAAACAGGCTCGAAAATGCATCGATTTTTGCACGCAATAATCGGCTACCAGACAACTCCCCTGATCTGCCAACCGCATGGCATTTCTCTTCCATTGCACTTGTCCAGTGCTCTGTTGTCACACAGCCACTATCGGCTCACGCCGGACGTCACCTGTTGGCGAACGCATCGTTAATCGGTGCAATACACATTGAATATGCAACCCGGCATCGCTCCTGACGCCGATTGTCTCACTGGCACCTAACAAGAGGTCACGCAGCCAGAGCACCATGAACGCCGCCAGCACACTCACTCCTGAAATTATTTTTGTGCTGAGTTTGCTATGTCTGACGGTATTCTTGTTTGTCAGTGAGCTGGTCAGAATTGATGTCGCCGCAGTCACCATCATGGTGGCACTCGGCTTATCAACCACGCTGCCGGGTCTGGAACCCGTTATAGATTCTGCTGAATTATTTGATGGCTTCTCGAGTAATGCCGTCATATCAATCATCGCTGTGATGATTATCGGCGCGGGATTAGACAAAACCGGCATCATGAGCCGGGTCGCGAACTGGATTCTACGCAAAGGCGGAAGCACAGAATCTCGCATTACCCCAATGGTGTCGGGCACCGTTGGCATCATCTCAAGCTTCATGCAGAACGTGGGGGCCGCCGCATTGTTCCTGCCAGTCGTCAGCAGAATCAGCCGCCGCACCAATATCCCGATGTCACGTCTACTCATGCCAATGGGCTTTTGCGCGATCCTCGGCGGTACAGTCACCATGGTCGGGTCAAGCCCGTTGATCTTGCTCAACGATCTGATGCTGTCGTCCAACAAAGCTCTGCCGGCTCAACATCAGATGGAAACATTTGGACTTTTCGATGTCACACCGATCGGCCTGGCTCTGATCGTCACGGGCATTGTGTTCTTCATGGTATTCGGAAGGTTCGTGCTCCCGAATATAAAAGGTGAGAAGAAAAGAGAAAACACCACGCGCACCAGTGACTACTTCGAGCGCGTTTACGGTATATCAGGGGAGTTATTCGAGCTGCAGGCCACCCTCGATAGCCCACTGGTCGGCATGACCATCATGCAGATTGAACGCACTCTTGAAAATGTGCCGTTCGTGCTCGCGGTCAGAAATGGCGATGAAGTCGTGGTTGTACCTGACGGCAAAGACGTCATCTGGGTAAACAGCTACATCGGTGTACTGAGCAATAAACGCCAACTGGTTAAATTCGCACGCCAATACAAACTCAGAATCGTAAAAGGAGAAAACCACTTTTCCAATGTGATGAACGCACAGGAAACCGGCATCGCTGAAATCGTAGTTCCACCAGGCTCATCACTGGTCGGACAATCTCTCAATGATCTACAGCTGCGCCGTAATGATGGACTACACATCCTGCGAATCTATCGTGCCGGCTACACACTGGAAGAAAAAGTCAGGGAGACTCCTCTGCTGGGGGGCGACACGCTGGTCGTGCACACGTCGTGGAGAAACCTTAAAAAGCTGCGCAACAACGAGGACTACGCGATTGTGACGGATCACGTTGATGAAGAACTACGGCCGAATAAAATCCGCCCTGCTCTGCTGTTCTTTGTTATCGCCGTATCGCTGGTGCTTTTTTCAGAACTGCGATTATCTATCTCGCTGTTGGTCGGTGCCGTGGGCATGGTGTTAGCCGGAGTACTGACCATGGATGAAGCCTATAGAGCAGTGAGCTGGAAAACTGTTTTTCTGCTTGCGAGCCTGATTCCGCTCGGACTTGCAGTGGAAAAATCAGGGGCTGCAGCCTGGATTGCCATGCACACGCTGCAGATACTGGGAGACGTTCCGATCTGGCTGCTTCAAACTGTGATCGCTATTCTCGCCACTATATTTACCCTGGTCATGTCCAATATCGGGGCCACGGTGTTACTGGTTCCATTGGCGATTAATATTGCGGTCGGTGCCGGTGCAGACCCTGCTCTTTTTGCTCTAACCGTCGCCATTGCCACATCAAATTCTTTCATTATCCCCACGCATCAGGTAAACGCACTGATCATGGGCCCGGCCGGTTATCGTGTCATCGACTTCATGCGCGCCGGCAGTATCATGACAGTATTATTTTTAATCGTTAGCCTGCTGATGCTGAACCTGATATTTTAAAGAGACATTCAGTCTGGGGGCATACTCTGGAAACCGAATCCTCACGAATAACCCGAGCCAGAGATTGAAATACAATTCGCTCGGCAGCACCGATCTCAATGTAAGCGCCATCTGCCTTGGCACCATGACCTATGGTGCACAAAACACACAGCAGCAAGCGCATGATCAGTTGTCACTGGCAGTAGAGCATGGTGTTAACTTTATTGATACCGCAGAACTCTACCCTGCACCGGCCTCAGAAAACACCAGCACATTAAGTGAACAGTACATCGGCAACTGGTTACAACACCAGGATCGCGAGACACTGATAATAGCTACCAAAGTCGTGGGGCCGGCACCCAAAAAATGGATTGGTTATATTCGCGGCGGCCCGACACTCGCACCCGGCCAGATAGAGACCGCACTCAACGACAGCTTAAAACGACTGCGAACAGACTATATTGATCTCTACCAAATTCATTGGCCGTCACGCAACACTAACTACTTTGGCAAACTCGGCTACGAGTACGGAAAAGACAAGCACGATAATCCGATTAAAGAGACACTCGAAACTTTAGCCAGGCTGGTTGACAGCGGTAAGATAAAGCATATCGGTGTATCCAACGAGACTCCCTGGGGATTGCATACTTATCTGCAGAGTGCCAACGAGTTCAATCTGCCAATTATTGCTGCCGTGCAAAACCCGTACTGTTTGTTAAACCGTACATTTGAAGTAGGCATGGCCGAGTTTTCACACCGGAGTAATATCAGTTTGCTGGCGTACTCACCGTTGGCAGGCGGCACACTTTCAGGAAAGTACCTGAAGGGAATAGAGCCTGCCAATGCCAGACTTACGTTACACAGAAATTATTTTTATCGCTACACAACAGCTCGCGCCACCGAAGCAATAGAAAAGTACGTACATATTGCAAAGCGCCATTCTCTAGACCCTGCAGCGATGGCGCTGGCCTTTGTCAGCCGGCAGGCATTTGTAGCATCAACTATTATAGGCGCTACTAACACAAGACAATTGCAGGACAATATTCGCAGTGTTGATGTAACACTGACTGATGAAGTAATAAAGGATATTCAACAAGTACACAACGAGAACCCGAACCCGTGTCCTTGAACAATGCCAGTGAAGTAACCAACTTAATCGAT
>CAZQKJ010000289.1:0-5275 GCA_964593315.1 uncultured Granulosicoccaceae bacterium | reverse complement strand
GAAACTATCCGACTGGCTTTATAAAGAAACAGGTCAGACACACAAAATATCATTGACACGTTTGTTCGGTCTTGTGTACAAAGGAGTACGCGAACTTGAACTGTGTAATGAGAAAGTCTTTTTGGACGCAATCGACCAGGATCACCAGAATTCAGGCGACAAAAGCCCCCCCGTCTGGCGCGATCCGGCTAAAAAAGCCACAACTAACACTTCACAACATGCTAAGAGACAACGACGTCATCAGAAAAATCATAGTGGCGTAGCGGATCATGAGCGATAGGTGTCAGGCCCCCTCACAGACCGGATACTTTACAGAATTGGCTCTGCCATCTCTCCAGATCTACGAACACAATGAACCTTAGCCAGATTGAATAGTCAATCGAACGTAAGCCATCAGGACAATCAAATGAGCAGCCGAGTAAAAATAGAATTCCCCGGTAGCCAGGGTGAGAATCTTTCAGGGTTACTGGAAGTTCCGGACAACATACCAGTGGCGTATGTACTGTTTGCACACTGCTTTACCTGCGGCAAAGACATAGCCGCCGCCTCTCGCATTGCAAGAGAGCTGGTCGCGTTAGGCTTTGCGGTATTGCGTTTTGATTTTACCGGTATCGGAAATAGTGACGGCGATTTCGCCAACACCAATTTTTCATCGAATGTTGAAGATCTGGTCTGTGCGGCAAACTACTTGCGCGATCACCACCAGGCACCGAGACTCTTGATCGGACATAGTCTCGGCGGCACTGCCATACTGAAAGCCGCTCACGAGATTCCAGAGAGTACCGGTGTAGTTACCATCGGCTCCCCATCGGATGCAGAACATGTCGGTAAGCAATTTGTTACCGATATGGATACTATAGAAAGAGAGGGAG
Source organism: uncultured Granulosicoccaceae bacterium (assembly GCA_964593315.1). Classification (GTDB taxonomy): domain Bacteria; phylum Pseudomonadota; class Gammaproteobacteria; order Granulosicoccales; family Granulosicoccaceae. The sequence continues at coordinate 4,403 of CAZQKJ010000289.1, read as the reverse complement.
AAGCCGTAGTTGCTCTGGCTGGCCGTTCATTTTTAGTTAAAAAGCAGTTCATTGATGATATCAGACAAAACAAAAACACCGGGGTGCAGAATCTTCGAAAAGCGCTGCTGGTTCTGCACTCGCCGATTGATTCCATTGTCCCGATCACGCAAGCCGAAAAAATCTTTGTGGCGGCTAAGCATCCAAAAAGTTTTGTTAGTCTCGATGACGCCGATCACCTGTTGGGTAAGAAGCAAGACGCGCAGTACGCTGCAAAAACTATCGCCGCCTGGGCCAGTCGCTATGTTATCGATCACCGCCCAACAACGAACCCTAAGGTCACCTCTGGCAACGTGGTGGTGGCCGAGCGCGACAAGAAATTTGCACAAGACATTCATAGTGACCACCATCACTGGATAGCCGATGAACCATCATCCGTCGGCGGCACTAACTTTGGTCCTGACCCCTACGAACATCTATTGGCTGCACTCGGATCATGCACCACCATGACCATGAGAATGTATGCCGAGAGGAAAAACTGGCCAGTCGAAAACATCAGTGTAGAACTGAATCATGCACGCGATCACGGTAAGGATTGCGTTGAATGCGATGAGGCACACCAAAAAATTGATGTCATTAACCGCAAGATCTCGATCACTGGACCGCTTGATGATGAGCAGCGCAGTCGAATGCTGTCAATTGCAGATAAATGCCCGGTGCACCGAACCCTGCACAACAAGCTCGTGGTTAGAACAGAGGCGAATTAAGATACCAGTGACACTTAAAATCTGCTGTAACGTATTGATAGTTTCACAGCAGGCTGTGCACCGTTTGGCAAACTCTCGTTGGCAGTGCAAGAATGCTGCAATACACTACTGGTCGCCGATTCTGATAAATTTTCCAGCGGTAGCACAAACAATTATCACCACAACTGACCGGCGCCGAACAACGGGCACTCACTTCCGCGAAAGCCACTCGCTCACAGGTGCTTGAGATCGGCGAACTACTCGGCCTGTCAGGAGTCCTAACTGTCACGTCCCATTCGGTAACACATATGAAAAGCCAAGCAGCTATCCGCAGCAGAACCCTTTATTTTCTCTCGCTCTTTACGCTCACCGTCCTGCTCACTCTGGCAACACTATATGCCAGCAAGACTTTTGCAAAAGGAGAAAAGCTGCCCGAGCATGTCATCGAGCGCTTCGGTGAGCCACCTGCCATTCCCACCGGGGCGCTAAGCCAAGATGTACAAAAAGCGGTAGAGACGGTTTTTAGCGAAAGTCTGGCTACCTCAGCATGGACCCGTGACCAAACAGCGGCCCTGTATGAAATCTCCAATTCAGGTGACCCCAGACTCGCCTGGCTGGTCAGTGATCTCATGCGTTTTACTGGCGGAGACTCTCTGGCAGAAGAATTGGCAGACTCAGCGCGTAAACTGCTGAACATAGAACTATCAGGTGTCAGACATTGGGGTGAGACTACCGATCATCTGATCGCCTGGGACATCCCTGCACCACCCGATTACCTTGAACACAAGCGTTCGGTCTTCACTTCACTGGTGCCAGGTTGGGACAAGATATTCGCGGAAGGTGATATTGACTGGCGCCATGTTTCATGGGGCGGCGTATTAATCGATGACCGTGCCTTTGACACAACAGACGAACCCTGTAACTGTATTCCCGCCGCTGACAACCCGGAAGTCACCGATGTAGCTGGCGCTAAATGGCTCGATGACGAAGCCATAGTTTTCGGTATTGAAGTCAATGGTGAGTATCGCGCCTACCCAAGACGCATTATGGAAGTTCGCGAAATGGTTAACGACACACTCGGTGGCCGTGATCTGGGCATTCCCTACTGCACGCTTTGTGGTGCAGCTCAGGCTTACTTCACTGATCAGTTGCCGGACGGTATCGACCGACCGGTATTGCGAACATCAGGATTGTTGATTCGCTCTAACAAAGTCATGTACGACATAACGACTCACTCCGTGCTCGATACCTTTCGTGGCACCGCAGTTACCGGACCGTTGTTTGAGAAGAAACTCAAACTCAAGCAGGCAAGTGTTGTCACTACCAGCTGGGGCGAGTGGAGAAAAGCACATCCGGACACCACAGTACTTGCCGAAGCACTGGCACTCGGACGCGACTTTGATTTTCGCAACAATCGCGATGCTCACGGTCCCATCTTTCCAGTGGGAGATGTCGATCCAAGACTTTGGGTACACGAAGACATTGTCGGTGTGATCAGCCCCGCCACAGGCGAGCCAGTTGCTTTTCAAAGAAGCGAAGCAATTCTGGCAATTACAAAAGGTGGAAAAGTAGAGTTTGAAGGTATAGAACTAGTGCTGGGCGGCGGAGGATTAAAAGCCGTCAATAGTAAGGGGGAAGATCTTGGAAGCCACCAGGCATTCTGGTTTGCATGGTCACAGTTTTACCCCACCACGCAACTTTGGCCTATGTAGTACTGCCAACTCCTGCCAACTACGGTAATACTCGCAGCGATTTAGACAATCGCTGCGAGTTTAACAAGACCAGTAAAACCAGTAACCAGGGTCCGACAGACCCACCTTCGGACACAGCATTAACAATCTTCTCAGGTGCAGCAGTCGCAATCGCCGCGGCAACTTCAGGATCGATACTGCCATCGTTGTAAGCCAGTGTATTTCTTACCGCAAGAGCGGCATCAAGCATTCCCGCCCCGCATTGATTAGCAAAACAGTCAACAAAGCCATTATCCTTTTGCGGGAACGGCCGGCTTGACTGCATTAATAAGTTGGAGAGTTCGGTACTGGAAAGCTCGGGATCAATTGACAACATCAATGACAATACACCCGACACCAATGGAGTGGCGACACTGGTACCACTGTAGTTGCGGTGCAAACTGACAGGCAGAGCATCCATATCTCCCTTATTCGATGCGGTGATGATCGGGAAATTTTGATGATCAAGATCGTTACCACCCGGTGCTGCAATATCCACTCGGGTACCGTAGTTACTGTACTCAGTAAGCGTGCCATCAGCGTTAAGCGCTGCCACTGCCAACACATTGTTACAGGTAGATGGTGAAGTAGGATAACGATCAAGATGTTGTTGATCATTACCCACTCCGGCCACAATCAGCGCACCGGCAGCGACTGCATCATCAATCGCACTTTGGTCCGCAGCAGTGCATGCACCTCGAATCGCAAGACTGATATTAATAATTCGTGCAGGCGTCGGGTTAACCGGCAACTCCGGATCAATAACGCCTGCAGACCATCGAATAGCATCTAACAGATCACTGCGAAAACCTCCGCAGCGTCCGATCACTCGTACCGGCAATACATTCACATGCCGATCTATGCCTGCCATGCCGTAGTCATCATTGCTATTGGCCGCAATTAACGATGCTATCGCTGTACCATGCCATGAGCTGTGTTTTACCGGACAATCAACCTGACTCAACTGCATGGCATCACTGAAGGCCTCGTCGACACCACTACCAGGATCAGTGGCATCAGCATCTCTTCCATCACCGTCGTTGGCGCGAGCGACGGTTTGTACGAAGTCATAACCCGGTAACACTCTGCCTGCTAAATCCGGGTGCTCAAAACGCACGCCACTATCTATCACAGCCACCACTGACTCAGCACTGCCATGGGTTAGCTGCCAGGCGTCATATAGATTGATTGCGGATCGCTGCTCACTGCTGTGACCAAACTGCCATTGCGATTGCAGCAATGGATCATCTGCAGCAATCGGCGGTGGTACAGTTGAAGTATCAAAGCCCGGACTGGTTGCTTCATCAAGCGCAAGGTAGGCAATACGGCTGTCTGCGCGAACACGAGACAGGGTCTTCTTTAAGTCCGCCAGAGAGTCATGCGTTTCAACAACTCCTACCTGCGCGCCTCCTGACATCCGTCGAACGGAGTTGAACTGCAATCCGTACTCTCGCAAAACCTTGCGAAGAACAGCTGACTTGTGCACTTTCACTATCAGGTTATGCGATTCAAATTCGGCAGCAATATCAGAGACATTGGTCACAGCGGACGGCGAAAACACCGCAAAAGCGCCCAGTAATATCACCATCGACCAGGCGCAGGCTCCGCGCAAACTGAGAGCGACTGAAAAATGAGTTGATCGTCTAAGGCCTGACAAATAGCGCTGTGACAAATTTATACAAACGTGTATGCTGGAAGGAGCTCTCGGAGTGCAATTTCTACGCCACGCATGAGCTGGGATATCGCTCATCACGTATAGAGGAAGTACTAAATGATTAGAATCAAAAGAGTTTTCTACAGCGCCCTGGTGGCGATTTTGGTAGTGGCATGCGGAGGCGGCGGCAACTCTGGCGAAGAAGAAGGCGGTGGTGGCGGTGGCGGTGAGGTAGTAGTAATCGGTGACGGCGGAGGCCCTATTCCACCACCAGAGGTGATAGAAGTAGAACCA
>CAZQKJ010000288.1:0-5307 GCA_964593315.1 uncultured Granulosicoccaceae bacterium | reverse complement strand
GAGCAGTGGATCTTTAAACCAACCCAGAGTTGAGTAGGCGGTGGCACCGATAACGGCGGTATCTACACCTTCCTCTTTTAACTCTTCGGCGTACTTATCTGCATCACTCTCGGCGTAGTAACCCCGATACGAGACACAGCCCGCTATCGGAAAACACCAGGTTTTCGGTTCGAACGAAAACTCCTCAGCTGCCACTACATTCCAGGTTACATAGTCTTTACCAGTGTCATAAAAACTGGTGTAGCTCTGGTTGTTAGGCAAACCCAGCTGTCCGATTGCATACTCGCGAGCTCTTTGCGCTACATTTAGCCGGTGTTTAATGCTGTCGTTAACAGTTTCGTCAGAAACAATCTCTGCCAGCGGACGTTTACCCATTACAATACGCAGGTGACCCGATACAATCTGAGAGTAGTAACTGATACTGCTACAGCCGGCTATCAGCACCAGGGCCAGAGCGACAGAAAAAGTCTTCACTGAGCGAACAGAGGTTTTTGCCACCAATCGGGAGAGCAGATTGTTGCCAAAGCACCGAGTAAAAATTGACCGTTTGATAGGAAGTTGTTTCATATGATGACTGTAGTTAAATCTGGTTGTTATTTCTGGCTATTGTTTCTGGCATTGTCTTTACGGTCTGGTGTGTCTGTTACAGCAAAAACCAGCACCGATTAAGGTATCACGATTTTGAACACAAAAACCCCATGAAAATCTACCTGGTTGGCGGTGCACTGCGCGATGAGATATTGACACAATCCGTCACCGACCGAGACTGGGTTGTTGTAGGGGCAACACCAGAAGACATGCAAGAACTGGGTTACCGCCAGGTGGGAAAGGATTTCCCGGTGTTTCTACACCCTGAAACCCATGAAGAATACGCATTGGCCCGCACAGAACGAAAAGTTTCAGCCGGTCACAGAGGCTTTGAATTTGACACATCGGCATCAGTCACCCTTGAAAAAGATCTGTTGCGTCGCGACCTCACCATCAACGCCATTGCCAAAGATGAACACGGCAACATCACAGATCCGTACGGCGGCATAAACGATATTAAAGACAAAATCATAAGGCATGTCTCTCCCGCTTTTGCAGAAGACCCGTTAAGAGTGTTGCGAGTTGCACGCTTCACCGCCAGACTAAAACCACTTGGATTCAGCATAGCCCCTGAAACGATGCTCCTTATGCAACGCATCACCTCGAGTGGTGAACTGGAAACCCTCTCTGTCGAGCGCGTGTGGTCAGAATTCCAGCGCGCCCTGACCTTCCCCGATCCCCAACCATTTCTAACCACGCTTCGTCAGTGCGGCGCACTACAAAGATTAATTCCAGAGTTGGACAACCTTTATGGCATTCCGCAGGTGGCAAAGTTCCATCCGGAAATCGATTGTGGAATTCACAATGAAATGGTTTTACAACAAATTTGCAAGATCAGTAACAATCCAGTCGCACGCTTCGCAGCTCTCTGCCACGATCTCGGCAAAGCCACTACGCCTGCAGAAGTTCTACCCAGCCACCATGGCCATGAGGATCGTGGTGCCGAGCTCACAGATCAACTCGCCACGCGGTTGCGCGTACCTACCGACTACCGGCAAACAGCAGAATTAACAGCGCGTCATCATACGCATTGTCATCGAGCACTTGAGTTAAAGCCATCCAGTGTTTTAAAACTCTTTGCCAAAACTGATGCGCTACGCCGCCCCGAACGCTTCGAACTCTTTTTACAGGTATGCGAAGCCGATGCACGCGGGCGCAAAGGCTTTGAAAATAGAGAATACCCACAAGCCAATTACTTGCGGGCAGCTCTCAAAGCGGTACAAGAAGTAGACTCAGGTGCTATAGCCAGCAATGCAAAAGCGCAGAATAAAGATATACCGACCGCTATTCACGAGGCGCGTATGTCAGCGTTAAAGCAATTCATAAAAACCCAAAGCAATCTCTGACTCAATTGCCTGCTTTCGCGGCCACACAACGAGAACGGTTATTCTCGATTGTCTTCACGATCACGCAACGGGCTCTTACGCGGAAAGTGAGTACGTAAAAAGTCCATCTGATCGGCAAGCACCCGTTTACCTTTCAGATAAATATACTCCGCGTGGTTGGGCTGAAACGGAATGGCAAGTAAAGCCATGCCAGCCTGTTCCGGGGTGCGGCCCGCCTTGTGGTTGTTACAACGCTTGCAGGCAGTCACTACGTTCTTCCAGACATCTTTACCACCGGCTGAAAGTGGTGTGACGTGGTCTCTGGATAACATGGACGCCATAAAGTGTTGACCACAATAGAGGCAAATACGACCGTCGCGTTTGAACAGAGTGCGATTGCTCAAGGGTGGTATGTAGGTGTGGGTCAGGGTTTTATTAGTGCCATGTGTGGCGACTATAGCGTTGACCTGGATCTCACTGCGTATGCCAGAGATTGAATTCACCCCACCCCGCAGCCTGTAGACTGGACGGCCCAGAAAATACGCTACCCGCCCTGCGTGATAAAAACGCACAGCATCCTGATAGTTTATCCACTCCAACGGCATACCGGCCGCATCAGTTCGGAGCACCTGTTGCGATAAGTCGTACACAGTAAAAACCCGAAAACCAGATGTTCTTTAGTTAACCCGTTCGGCGGAAAAAATGCAAACCCGTACCGACTCTGGCCAGAATTTCGGCCAGGATTGGGTTCAGAGAGAGAGACAGAGGCCGCATCGACACGGGCTTTTGTAAGACTTAAGCGCCTGAATGCTTATCCAGGCGCTATTTTTTCCCAATCTAGTGCTTAAAAACCTGCGCATTGGGATCGAAGGCGAGCCATGCAAAGGCAAAGTGAACTCCATGATCCAGTTGTTGCAGTTGTTTGCCAGCCAGCTCACCCGTTTTAGCGATACCAAAAATATTCCATTCAGAGCCGGTTTCAGCGTCAGTCACCACGCCATCTTCAAGTTGAAAGGTTAATTTCCTGCCATCCAGTTCAGCACCGTACACCGCAGCAGATGCGATTAATCGTGACGAGTCGATATCGGATTTATCCAGCGCGGAATTCATGTTGTCGAAGGCAAATACAGTAAACGGGGTGCCCTCAAATTCGGAATTAACCAACGGGTTGTCTTTGAGCGATGTAAGATCGAACAACAAGGTGTTGTCGTTAGATCTAAAACTTAATACCCGCTCCATAGGACGCAGCCTTTCGTCAATCTTGCCGCGGAATAAAAACGGCGACGAATTAATATCATCATAGCCGGCGTAAGGGTTGCGACCGTAGCTGCGCCGAAAGCCCGTGTCTTTAGATAGCACCTGTCCGTTAGGAAATTGTTTTTCAAACGCCGAGAACGACACGATATTTGACGGTATCTGCTTGAGCTTGATGCCATTCAGCTCACCGATAATGGCTTCACCAGTAAACTGCTGCCACCAGGATTCCGTCTGTCTGTCGTACATCACCATATCACTACGACGCAGCCTGCCTGTAGTGCCAAAATCATAGCGCACACCATCAAGGTCACGGTCGAACACAATGGATGCATTGCACAAAGGGCAAAATGTTACCGACACCGCTGTATCACCAATCTCATCATTGACAATCTCATGCCACATAAGAATCTGCAACGGATACGCTCTGGCTATACCATCTATTTCCAGAGAGATGACCGGCTCTTTCTCACCCAGCCACTCAGAAGCCTCAACAGTATCAACGAACGAGGGATTATCGATAGCCGGTATGCCATCCTTCGGTGGACCACCAGACAGAATTTCACTCTGATCAACTGAGCTGTTAGTAAAGTCTGTTTTGGGCCACTCGCTGGTGTTTTCAATCTCAAACGCCGATGTAATGCCGCTAAATGCTACTGCTGCTACAAACAGGCTTGTTACGATAGCTGACTTCATTTTTTATATCTCCCCGTTTAATATTTATTTGCCTGACCGTTAATAGACCAGTCTGTTACTACCTCAATTGCTTAAGCATTTCCTCTCAAACCAGACCAGTATACGATCAGCCCCCAGATAGATTGCTGCCGTGCCGAACACAGCGCCAAGCACATTAGCGCAGGCATCAAACCAGTCAAAATATCGATAGTCCGTTACACCCTGCGCAAACTCCATGACTAACCCAAGGATAGCCAGTAGCAGAGCAATAAGTACGCGCTGACGAGTTTCTGTATAAAGCTGCCCGAACCAGCCTGCAAGCGCACCATAGGCAAGCAGGTGGTTGACCTTATCACCAAGGGTTGAAGGCACTTGTGGCAAGGTAATATTCGCAAGTGACAGGTACACAACCAGTGCTACAAAACCCACACCGAGGAAAAGCCACCGACGCCAATATTTGAGATCCGCAGTGTAGTTCACCTGCATTCTATGCCTTGTAACACAGTTCTACGGCGGTTTCGGTACGACACAGGGAAAGCGGTAAAGTTCAACCGGGACTACCCGCCAGCACGGCGATCAGCGCGGTAAGCCCCACTGCAATGGCAATGTGGGTAAGCGGAGAAATCCAGAGCAAATGTGAAAAACGCAAGCGATGAAATAACGCATACAGAATCACCAGCAGGTTTATCGCAACAATAATCATTGCCACCAAAGCGCCTACCTGCAACGCTTCATCGCTCCACTTGATTTTCTCCGGCCCATCGATCACCAAACCGACCAGCGCATAGACAAGATAAAAACCTGTCATTACTACTGGTGCGAGCAAACAAACAAATTGCCACATAAGTGACACCGGTCGTGGCCCGCGTGCATCTGCTGTCATATATTTGCTACCATAATTTGAAAATACTGGCGGTCGCCCAAGGTTAACTCAAAAGGGGATAACCCAAGACGTGCACAGCCCGATGATTATCGAACATTAAAACTGGAAGAATCCTGATGCGTAAAGTACCACAAGCCTCAACAATAAAAAGCATTCTGTTAGCAGCTTTACTGTTTCAAACGGGCTCATCGATTGCCGGCGACGCCGCCATTGTCGATGTTGAAATCAAGGCTTCCGGCGGTGACACTTTTAACGTCAGCGTGACACTTCAACATGCCGACACTGGTTGGGATCACTACGCCGATCGTTGGGACGTGCTCGATGAGGAAGGCAATATTTTGGGATCAAGAACCCTCGCTCACCCACACGTCAATGAACAACCGTTTACGCGCAGCTTGCGGGTGGAGATTCCAGAATCTGTGAAAACAATCACTATCGTTGCATCTGATTCAGTACACGGCGATAACGAAGAAACCCTGCAGGTTGATGTGCCGCGTAGCTAAAAGCAGTGACCCACCTTGAGCGTTGCTCTATGACCTCAGGAGTGAATACTTCATAAGACTGAGGAGTAAACCTTAAGAT
>CAZQKJ010000287.1:0-5327 GCA_964593315.1 uncultured Granulosicoccaceae bacterium | reverse complement strand
AACAAAGAGTGGGTAAACCAGATCTCAACAGCACTGAAACCAACAGTACAGGCAAGGAAAAAACACGCGAGCATCCGGCACAGTCAAAAGAACAAACAAAAGAACAAACAAAAGCACCCGCCAAGACAGAGCCGACCGAAACGACAGAAGTTGCAAAGCCTGCGACCGAAGCACCGGTAAGTGCCACTCGTGCAGTTCAAAACACCGTGACAGACAAGCACACGGAACAATCGAAAAATGATCAGTACTCATCGATAAAATCTAAATGCAAAGCATCAGAGCCCGTCGATAAAACAGCGCCTGTTACCGGTTACATCGCTGGTACTGCGAAAAACCATTCGAAAACAGATCAGTCAAAACCACAACCGGCAAGCTTTAGCACCAAACAGAATCAAGCCGCCAATTATAAGGAGAACACCGCAGCACACGGGTCCATTGGGATTCCTGCCAATCCTAATACCAAAAAACAAAATACCAAAAAACAAAAGCCGAAATACCAAACCGCTGCCAAAACCAACAGCCCTTCAGTACGCAAGGAAGCCTCCCTACAGATTCAGCACCCGGGCATTTCGGGAAAAACAACATCACCGCTTTCAAGCGTCAGTGCTTTGCAGCCAGGAACAACGACGAAGAGCGAACAATCCTCTGCAGGCGGTACAACAGCAACAGAAAACCAATCACTGCATGGCACCGATACTTCCAATGCAGCCGGCAATGCGGCGGGTGTCAAGCCAGACTCAACGTCGAACTCTGAAACAACCGGATCAAAAGCAGCTCCGCCTCACATCAGCCCGGCTAAATCTGATTCATTCAATCCCGAGTCAAATGAAAAAGCGACCGGAAATGCTGATTCAACAGCACCCAACACCAAACAAACCGCCAGGCAGCCTGAAAACAATGTGCGGCACCTGGTACCGGTCACGACTGACCCGTCAGCGCATTCGTCTAACACTCAGCGTAAAAAGAGCCACCAGAGTACAAAGTCATCGATAGAGATGGCCATTGCAAAAAAGAACAATCATGATGCAACTTGTGGTGCGAACACAGACAGAGCGTTAGCAGCAGGTAGTGTCACTGCGAAAGTGAACACGACAGAAACACAGTTGCCCGTTGCACCAAAACAGTCACGACCATCAGAATCACTTGATGCTGAACTGCGAGCACAACTCGCTGCCAGTGAGCTTAAAGTCGCTGCATTACAGAAGTCTCTGGGTAGTTTGCAACACAACCTGGCAGATGCCGAGCTTGAAAAAGCCACCACACTGAAAGCCTCGCACAATAGACCGACACTACTCAGTAAAGTCAGAGTTCTGGACACCGCGAGAATATCTCCGTAGCTACTTATCAGATCTAACGCGACAATAGTGGTCGCGTTTGTTGTACCGCAGGGCTACACTGTTACGGTGTTTTTATTGCTCAGCCCCTATAGACTGCCATGCAACAAACCATTGTTTCAATAAAGAACCTGTGTAAAACCTATCAGTCAGGGCACGTAGCGCTAAAAGATATCAACCTTGATATCAATAAAGGAGAAATCCTCGCCCTGCTCGGCCCCAATGGCGCTGGCAAAACTACACTGATCTCGACCATCTGTGGCATCGTAACTCCCACATCAGGCTCGGTAACAGTCGATGGGCATGATACGGTCAAAAACTATCGCGAGACCCGCGGCCTGATAGGGCTGGTACCGCAGGAACTCACCCTCGGTGCATTTGAAAAAGTCGGTAGCACGCTAGCGTTTAGTCGAGGCTTGTTCGGTAAATCACCAGACCCGGAATACCTTGAGCAATTACTGAAAGATCTTTCTCTGTGGGAAAAACGGGATGCATCATTGATGATGCTCTCAGGTGGTATGAAACGACGCGTGCTGATTGGCAAGGCTCTATCGCACCAACCATCAGTGCTATTCCTTGATGAGCCTACCGCGGGTGTAGATGTCGAACTTCGCAAAGTCATGTGGCAACTGGTCAACAAACTAAGAGACTCTGGTGTCACAATTATTCTGACCACACACTATATTGAAGAAGCAGAAGAAATAGCTGATCGCGTCGGAGTTATCAATAACGGCGAGCTGCTATTGGTTGAGGAAAAAAATGCACTTATGGAAAAGCTTGGGCGCAAACAACTGACCATTGAACTACGCCAACCGATTACAGAGATTCCAGCGGCACTGCAAACTTACCAGCTGGAACTCTCCGAAGATGGCACCCGCCTCAGCTACAACTACGACGTAAAGAGCGAGCGGACAGGCATCACTGCCCTCCTCCAGTCAGTCAATGAAGCAGGTATGCAGTTAAAGGATTTACACACTTCCCAGAGTTCTCTTGAAGAGATATTTGTCAATCTGGTCCGCGACAACCAGTAACGCAAGTGTCACCCCGAATCGATCAGCAACCAACCGATCAATCAACACAAGTGAAGCAGATGAATTGGCAAGCAATCAGAGTAATCTATCTCAGTGAGATGCAGCGCACGCGCAATACCCTGATGCAAAGTATCGCATCGCCGGTTATTTCTACCTGTTTGTACTTCGTTGTTTTTGGCTCTGCTATAGGTTCACGTATCCAGACGGTCGGAGGTACAGACGGACAGGAAGGCGTGCCTTACGGTGTTTTTATTGTACCGGGCTTGATGATGCTATCGCTTTTAACCCAAAGCATCTCAAACGCCTCGTTTGGCATTTACTTCCCGAAATTCACCGGCACTATCTATGAGCTATTGTCTGCACCAATATCTTTCTTTGAAGTGATTCTGGGTTACGTCGGGGCTGCGGCCACCAAGTCACTCATTATTGGTGTAATCATTTTAATCACCGCCAATTTCTTTGTAGATATAAGCATTGCGCATCCATTCTGGATGCTGGCATTTTTTATTCTCACCTGCGTTACATTTGCACTATTCGGATTCATTATCGGAATGTGGGCTGATAATTTTGAAAAACTTCAGTTGATTCCGCTATTGGTCATCACTCCACTGGTATTTTTGGGTGGCAGCTTTTATACCATCGATATGCTACCGCCATTGTGGCAGAAAATTTCATTGTTTAATCCGGTACTCTATTTAATCAGTGGCTTTAGATGGAGCTTTTTCGAACTTTCAGATGTTGGCCATGAGCTTAGTCTGCTCATGGTAACCCTATTTTTATTTGTTTGCATGGCGGTAGTCTGGTGGATGTTCAAAACAGGCTACAAACTTCGTCAGTAGCACATAAGGCTTATGTCGATATCCCAATGACAAAATTGGTTAATGAAAAAGTGCATGGCAAGCCCGTAGATGCTGCCACAGTCATACTGGTACGCGAGTGCAACGGCGAGCTTGAAACACTGCTTTTGTGCAGAGGCAAAAGCCGGACTGTCATGAACAATGCCTGGGTATTTCCCGGTGGCAAACTCGATTCTATTGATATAGATCAGTCAAACCTGACACAGCAAAGACTCAACACTCAGGCACAAGCGCTACTGAACGAACCCGATTTATCAACAATGACAGCTGGCGCATTATTTCATTGCGCGTGCAGAGAGACACATGAGGAAACTTCGGTGCAGCTGCAACCTGAAGACCTGCAAACATGGTCGCGATGGATCACACCAAATGAACCTTCAATGATGAAAAAGCGTTTTGACGCAAGATTTTTTGTCGCTGCTATGCCAGATGATCAGACTGCGATACACGATGGCTCTGAAGCCACTGACAGTCAATGGTGTACACCCGCAAATGCTCTGCAGAAGTATGTAGAGAACACGTTGGTTCTGGCCCCGCCGCAAATCATGTCATTGTTGGCACTGACCAATTTGAACACTATCGAGAAATGCCTGCAACACGCAATTGACACGCCCGCCTATACGATTCAGCCAATGGTGATCAAAACAGAGCAGTCACGCACTCTCATCTATCCGGGTGACAAAGACCACAACGATCAATACCAACAAATGCCAGGGCCGACTCGTCTGGTCTGGATAGATAACCACTTTGAACCCCCGGGCGGTTTCGACCAATACCTGGGTAGCTGATTGACGCCTCGACAACGCAGATCTGCAAGGAGCGCAATTCCGGCATTAAATATTGAAAGCGTTTCTAAGAGCCCATAAAATTCCCGCTCACCAATGCGAAGCTAAACCAACCATGATTCCAGCCTCAGAAGCACTCGAACGTCTACGTGAAGGTAATCTGCGTTTTGTAGCAGGTGAGTCCGGTAATGACAGTTTGACAAATCGGCGCCCTGAAATGATCAGCAAACAGCAACCGTTTGCAATTATTCTCGGTTGCTCCGATTCCAGAGTTCCGGCAGAGCTTGTCTTTAATCAGGGACTGGGGGATCTGTTTGTGATTCGGGTAGCGGGTAATGTGGTCGCTCCATCTCAGGTCGCAAGCGTTGAGTACTGCGCTGAACAGTTCAAGACCCAACTGGTCGTTGTGATGGGTCACACTCACTGTGGTGCAATAGAAGCAACGTTGAGTGAGCTGAAACGGCCTCTCGAGGAGCGATCCGAAAACCTGCATGCCATTGTCAGTCGAATAGGTCCATCAGTGGAAACCCTGCTTGAGACTGATCTGGTCAATCAACCTGAAGAACTTATGCACGCAGCCGTGCGTTCCAACATCCGTGCTTGTGTGGCACACCTGCAACGCGGCTCAAAAATTCTTGAGCAACTGACGATAAGCAACGGGCTTAAGATCGTCGGTGCAGAGTACTCCCTGGAAACCGGCGTGGTGGAGTTTTTCGACAGCGATGCAGGTATCCGTGAGTAAAGTCGCTACCGAATACAGCGCCTTACTGAGGAATGAATTTTTGGTGATTCGCTACATTAATCCAGCTTAGCGATTCTGGCTGCGGTGTTCGTCGCGCGCACCGCAGAGATTAAATACCCTGAGCAGTTGCTTTGGCAGAATTCCAGCGTGCACAAGTTAAGATCGCCGCGCATCCGATAGATATGTCCGGGTCTGCCGAGGCTCCACACTAAGAATTCCAATAGATAGGACCCATGGCGACGACGCGTTTCGGCTGGTCGATATATTCGGTTCAAGCCGTCTGTAATAGTTGTCCGAAATATGGTCGAACGCCACGGGCTACTAACGCTATGCGCAATTCCGTGCCACCTCAGGCGATACTGGCCAAAAATAGCCATCAATTCTTGAATATGGTTCATTAATGATGTCATATTCCCTGTTATTTATTACCAATAGGCCCGACATCAAGATAGCTGCCGTTTTTCGCAGACCGGACTCTATCCCCCTTCGCGGAATCCCCGTTGCGACACAGGCACTGGCCACGTAATCTTGTCGACAACGCACTGCATGAAATTATGAGTATTTAACTATGATAATCC
>CAZQKJ010000286.1:0-5330 GCA_964593315.1 uncultured Granulosicoccaceae bacterium | reverse complement strand
GTTAGATGCAAGGCACTATCATGCAGGTCTGAAAGACGAAGAACGAGCTACTGTGCAGGACTGGTTTATCCGGTCTGATAATGCCATTGTGGTCGCGACCATTGCTTTCGGTATGGGAATAGATAAATCCAATATTCGATCAGTCTATCACTACAACTTACCGAAAAGCCTTGAAAACTACTCACAAGAGATTGGTCGTGCCGGTCGAGATGGAGAGCCCGCTAACTGCAGAATACTTGCCTGT
Organism: uncultured Granulosicoccaceae bacterium; assembly: GCA_964593315.1. Lineage (GTDB taxonomy): Bacteria > Pseudomonadota > Gammaproteobacteria > Granulosicoccales > Granulosicoccaceae. Next base: position 5,086 of record CAZQKJ010000286.1, on the reverse strand, counting down.
AGTGAAGATATGATTCCACTACAGAACTTTGTTTACGGTGATACTCCCACAGAGATAGCGTTGAGAAAATTTGTTGAAAGCCTATTCTCTCATCAGGGCGAGTTTGATATTTCGCTCTATGAATTATCCAATGCCTGCGATATCCGGTCACTGGTGTTGCGTACTCTGTTAACCAGGCTTGAGCTCGATGGCTACATCAAAGGTGGTACCCCGTTTTATGCCAACTATCAATTTAAACCTTTGGTGTCATCAAAGGAAATACTGGCACGCTTTGAAGGTGAGCGTCGCGAGTTCGTAGCAGGGTTGTTTAAACAGGCTACCAAGGGCCGGGTATGGTTTCAGATTGATCTGCAGTCAGCAGCAAGCGCACTGGGCTCACCTCGTCAGCGTTTGGTCACTGCACTCGATTATCTGGGTGAACAGGGATTGTTTGAAGTAAAGGCTGCTGGTGTGCGCAATCGATATACAATACTCAGGCAGGCAGAAAATACCCGGGATCTCGCGCAAGAACTTTCAAAGGATGCAATCCAGCGCGAAGCGCGTGAAATACAGAGACTACAGGAAGTAGTTGACTGGATCTGCCTTGATAGCTGTCAGACTTCAGCGCTTTGCGCACGGTTTGATCGCGCGCTTGTTAGCCAATGTGGTCATTGCGGCTACTGTGAAAACGAATCTGCTGTGACTATGGGTAAGTTCCCGGATACATCTGTTCCTGATGAAGTTATCTTAAGGTCTCGGGCTTTGCAAAAAGAGAAGCCTGAAATCCTGGCTACCGACACCGATGTGGCAAAAGTGCTTTGTGGGCTTTCATCACCGGCAATATCCAAAGCCCGAATGAGCCAGCATGATCTGTTTGGTCGTTGTTCAAAAATACCTTTCTCCACAGTGCTTTCACAGCTGGGTAGCTAATTAATCTGACGTACCGGTTTGTTGCTGTGAAGACGGTAGATAAAACTATCTGTCAATCGAAGAAACTCAAACTCTACGATATATTCACGGTTTCAAGCTGGTAGTTACCTAGTCTATCGTCAACAAAGTGGTAGTCCCGCCTGGCGTGAGCAATCGCATCCTTTGTGAGGGTGAGTAGTTTGTATTGTTCTGCGGTATCTGCAAAGGTTGTGGCAGGATGTTGTGCGTCAACCCACGGAGGCATAAATACTGATTGCCCGAAGTTGTCTCCTGCACGGTTTAGACTGAGCAGGTAGACTTGATTCTCCATTGCGCGGGTCTTTGCGAACGCATGCCAGCTTTCGAAAGATGGATCACGCGCGTAGGCACCTGTGTGGAGTATGCAGTCTACCTTGTGTTGCAGTGTGAGGGTGCGGCAGAGTTCGGCAAAGCGAATGTCATAACAGATGATCGGTGCCAGTCTGAAGCCTTTACACTCAAACACCACCAGATATTTGCCCGATACAGTAAAGTAGTCTTTTTCCTCCGAAGCCCCAAACTGTGCCAGGTGCAGTTTTTCGTAGACGCCTTTTAGTTCACCTCGCGGGCTGATAATTCCGGTCGCAATGCTGTAAGACGTTGACGATAAATTCCTGTGTTGTCTTGCGAAGCCGAATAGCACCCAACACTGATGAGTACCTGCAATTGTTCGCCACGCCTGATACGAATCGCCTTCATCCTGTTCTGCGAGCGTATCGAGATTGGCAAATGTGAGATTCGAATATTCCAGTGTCGACAACTCCGGCAAAACGAGTATGTCGGCCGGGTTTTCAGTCAGCCATTGGTGTGCTTTATCCACTGACTTTTGCAGATGTTGCCGTTTGCTTTCAAGTGTCACAGTCGAAGGAATGTTGATTTGGCAGGCGAGTACGGTTAGCTCTGACATGATTGTGCGCAACGTATCTGTGTTAGTGAATTACTCTATTTTAAAAGCTGAGTGCTCACATAGCACCTGTCTCGTGTCCAGAGCAGCGCGAATCCTGCATCAGCTGGCCATAAAAGTAACACAGGTCAATTGTTGCTGCGCTCCTGCCAGCGAAGCCCTCGGTTCGGAACTTAAAGACCCGGTAGTGATGCCGAGCAGCGCATCTCGGATGAGATAGGAGAGGTTATAAAATATGACAATTGCGGGTCAATGGTATTGGGCTGTGCATGTATGACTGATCTCACGGCGCGATTACCTGTGGCCCATCAGATTCCGGTGATTGATGGTGTCATGGCAGCTGCATCATTGGGTGAAGGGATGATGCGCCCTGGCTAAGTGCAGATTATCCGGGTGACCACTTAAATAGAGCTAAAGAATAGTTTTGTTGCAAATTACCTGTGTAGCCTGAATCTATGCCAGCAAATCCATCGTTTTGTTAAACGATTTATTGGTGCGCAACGGGCTGTCGGCGGGCAGTGAGTAGAAGGAGTGTATTGATTCAATAAATGCTCGCATCGGTCGCGTGACAGTGCGGTCTGCGCTTATCACTGCTTTCACAGAACAGCTTAACTGAAGATCAGTAACATCAACCACGGAGTAACCATTGTCCAGTGCTGCTACAGGTAACAATGCCCAGCCAAATCCACTCGCGGTAATTAATTTGGAGCAAGAGAAATCTGGTGATTCCATAGCCACTCGCAGTTCTGCTCCCGTGGTCTTAATTATCTTATCCAGGCTTTGTCGAACCGGTGAGGATTGTGCTGGTACAATAGCCGGGTACTTCGCCAGGTCCGCGACGGTGATATTGGTTATTTGCGCCAGCGGATGATCGTTCTCCACTACTACCTGAAGCTTATCGTTCCAGACATCGATACTAATAAAAGATGAGTGCCGGTCGCTTTGGGAATGTGAGTTGACCGATGCGTTGAAGACCAAATCTAGCACGCCGTTTTCGAGATCCTCTAACGCCTGGTCTGTATCGAGAAGGTGAAACTGCAACTCCACGCCAGGGTAGTTTTTCTTGTAAGTTTTTAGCAAAGGTACAAGGCGATCAAATCCAGCATGTCCGACGGCACCAATAGAAATTACTCCGTCAACATCTTTGCACAGATGCTCAAATTCACTTTCAATTTTTGCCATCTCGGAGCTGATTTTTAGGGCTTTCGGCAGCAACACTTCTCCGGCTTCAGTCAGATGCAGATCTCGTCCAATATGGTCAAATAACCTTGCTGAGAGTACTGACTCTAATGCGGCGATTCGTTTGCTTACCGCCGATTGTGTGAGTTGCAGGCTGTCTGCTGATCTTGAAAAGGACTTCTTGTCGGCGACTGTGATAAATGCTTCGAGATTGTTGATGTCCACACTTTGCTCCAGGGAAAAGGCTGGTCAATTGGAACTATAATAGAGTTTAAATGTTTACCAAGTGCCATAAGTCACTAAATCGGATCGATGCCATCGAGACGCATCCCAGGGTTGGTAACTCCGTGATGCCGTTGTGATGTGTATTCACCGAAGCTCTTACAGCAAAAGTACTAGTATCTCTCAATAGATTTTTATTTCCGTGCATTGATACCAACAATGATTTAGATAAATTGCGGCCTATATCTGACCTGTTTGCGCGCGTGGCAGTATTACAACAATAGTCGGAACGTCAGAACAGCGTGCCGACTTGATCGAAAGTTATATAATGGCCCGGGTAACTATCTAACTCAGGAGTCCGGATGTCTCATTATCCCATCGAGCTGCCGCCGGTTGTGGCACTACCGATAGCTGGATCCGATGCGCTGTTCCCTGTACGCAGGGTCTATTGCATCGGTCGTAACTACGCAGCTCATGCTGTCGAGATGGGGCATGACCCGGATCGCGAGCCACCATTTTTCTTTCAAAAGAACCCTGACAACCTGGATCCGTCTGGTAATTTTCCGTATCCACCTCATTCAACCGATGTGCATCATGAAATTGAAATGGCGGTGATGCTCAAATCTGGCGGAGATAACATTCCGGTAGATCAGGCACTCGATCATGTCTTCGGTTATGCATTGTCGTTAGATATGACTCGACGTGACCTGCAGGGAGCGCAAAAAAAGATGGGACGCCCGTGGGAGATTGGCAAGGCCTTTGAGCGTTCGGCGCCGGTTGGGGTTATTCACGCGGTTGAAGATGTCGGGCATCTCAGTGAAGGTAGAATAGAGCTTAAGATTGGAGGTGTCGTGAGACAGGAAGGAGATCTTAACCAAATGATCTGGAAGGTGCCGGAAATGATCGCTTATCTATCAGAGTATTTTACTTTAAGTGCAGGTGATGTGATTCAGTCCGGAACTCCTGCAGGTGTTGGGCCGGTGAACAGAGGAGAAGTGATGCAGGTCAGTGTCGAGGGATTGGGTTCAATGGATGTCACCGTTGTCTGACCAGAGGGTGGTGACCATAGATTGTTTTGTGAGAGGTTGTTTGCCTGGAGGAGGTAATGGAGATAGTGGCGGTCAGCGAGTTTTCAAAAACATTGCTGAACAATTTAAATAAACTGTTACCTCAGTTGTCGGCATCTGCCAAACCTCTTGAAGAGACTGACTTGAGAGACATTCTACAAAGTTCGTCAGTTCATCTTTTACTGGCACAGGATGATAGTGAGGTATTCGGTACGTTAACCCTGGTGGTGTTCCCCATACTCACAGGAACGAGAGCATGGATAGAAGATGTAGTCGTGTCTGAGAGTGCAAGAGGCAAAGGAGTGGGCAGGCTACTGACAAACCGTGCTATTGAACTGGCAACAGAGCTTAATGCAAAAACTATTGATTTAACCTCTCGTCCTTCCCGCGCTGCGGCAAACAGCTTATACCAAACGGCGGGATTTCAACGCAGAGAGTCTAATGTGTATCGCTACAATGTGAAAGGTGAGTAATCAATCCTCGCGGTCGCTTAGATGCCGCCTTGCTGATCAGGCGGTCATCAATTTAAGGTGGCTGCTACACTTGCGCAGGCATTTAAATTTGCCGGACTCTAGAAGTTTGCTGCCTGCTCACGTTCGCCCTTGCTGGCAAGATACTCATCGTAGGTGCCTTGAAAATCATTAAGGGTGTTGTTGTCGATATCAATAATTCTGGTCGCGAGCGATGAGACAAATTCGCGATCATGGCTGACAAAAATTAACGTGCCTTCGTAGTGTTCAAGTGCCAGGTTCAGAGACTCAATGGATTCCATGTCCAGGTGGTTGGT
>CAZQKJ010000285.1:0-5335 GCA_964593315.1 uncultured Granulosicoccaceae bacterium | reverse complement strand
GATAATCTCATTCGTTCATCCGAATCACGAGTGGTTCTTGTAGAGTCGGATAATGAAGTTGTCGGCTGTGGTTATGCACAGATAAGAGCATCAAAGCCTTGCCACACGCATAGCCATCATTGTTATCTGGGGTTCATTTACCTTGAGCCCGATTATCGCGGAAAAGCACTGGGGCAACGGGTTATTGATGACCTGACTCATTGGGGCAGGGAGCGGGGTTTGGTTCACTTTCATCTGGATGTGTTTGCTGAGAATGAATCGGCTATCAGAGCCTATGAGAAAGCAGGTTTCAGTAAAGTCACTACGATGATGGAACTTGTTCTGTGACTGAATTAGCCTGGTTTTGTTTCCTGACTTTGTAAGCATCTCAGTGTTCTGATTGTTTGAAGCTTTTCCTCGCTCGACACCAGTGTCAGCAATAAGGTGATGGCAAGCGCAGTCGGTGCTCGTGGTCAGATAGATGTTCAGACTCAGGTGTTTGCCTAAGTCCTGCCAGGCATCTGCCTGAGAGCAACTGATTCAAAATTCCAATCAGTGCTTAATCATATTGATTCACTATCGCGCTTCCGTGCCATGAAATTGAGCTTGCAGATTAAGTGGCTTTTTGTAACTCGCAAACTCGACATAGAGAGCAGTTCATTAAGTTTTTGAATCAAATAGAAATCAATGCCTGCGTCAGCGTTCTGCTGGTATGTACACCAGTGTAGATCTTTAGTCTGGCCATTGCAGTCAAGACATTGACTAATTCAAAGCTATGAGCCTGACAGCCGGCACCAATGCGGCTGTCAGGCTCGCATTCCGAGGCATAAAACCTGCAATTTTGAAGCTATGTGTAGAAGGTATTCCTGGCTGTTGCAGGTTAGGTATTGGTGAGCGCCTCATACAAAATATTCTCGGTGTTTTTTAAATGGAAGTTGTTTGTGTTTTTCAAGGGAAGGTGTCGTAAGAATTACAAAAGGCGAGTGTTGGTAGAAGCACTTGAGCCAAGGTTCCTTTTTTCTGCGGACATCGCTGCGGCAGATCTGGCCGTATCCACCCATTACACCTCCGAATTAGTAACCCCGCGATTGCTGACGGCAGAGGAGCTTTCCTTACCACCTGATGCCTATCCGTCAGGCGTACCTGCCTCAAACACTGTAGCCGACGACCCGACACTGCTGCAGCGTCGAAGTACGCTCGCTATGTCTTCTCTGGTATTGGAAAGTACTAACGATGGTGGCCTGAGCCTGAATCAGGACGGAGGTAATGACGCCTATGTGATTGCCAACGACGGTACAGTACTGTTTGGTGGCCTTGAGCAACTGACTTTCGAGCTGCGGTTTGAGTCTTCATTGCTTGCCAGCGGCGATTCGTTGATTCACTACCGAACTACCGGCATAGATGTTTATCAACTTCAAATCACAGGCACGGATATAACACTGACTGTCAACGGTGCGTCCGTCGTATCCAGCGCTGTTGACTACCTGGCCATGCTAAATGATGGTAACAAGCACACCATCAGCGCTACCTGGGATGGTACCGTCGGTGACTGGGAAATATTCATTGATGGTGATCACATTGATAGTGGTGCCGGAGCTTATTCAGGGACATTGTCTTCTGATATTGGTGCGCTGGTGTTTGGTCAGACTCAAACGTCGGTTGACAGTAATTTTGTGCCGACAGAGGTACTCAGTGCAACCTTACATGAAGCGCGTCTATTCGATGTCGTTCGCCCCGCACAACAAATTAAAACGGATTACCTTGCCACAGGTCCCTGGAATGATCCGGATCTTATCGCTAGCTGGTCGTTTAATCAGTTAACAGCTAACGGAGTAGTAGCCGAAAGTGTGAGTGCGAATAATCTGACGATTGCACATGTCAATGAGCCCGGATTTTCTACAAGCACATCTAAGTTGACCCTGCAGGTAAATGAAAATGCTTTAGTGGATACATTGGTGGGTCAGGTCTCTGGAGAAGATGCAGAACGCCAGGCACTAATAGACTCGATCACCGCATCCAGCGCTAGCATTTACTACAGTGCCGAGACCGGATACTTCTACGAGATTGTCGATACAGCGCTCTCTCATGCAGATGCACGTACCAATGCAGAGTCGTCCACCTTGAACGGAGCGTCAGGTCAGATGTTGTCGATAAATTCTGCTATCGAGAATGAGTATATTCGAGCGCTTCTAACCCAGGCTGGCATTTTTCACGCGTACCTTGGTGGTAGCGATGAGGTAGAAGAAGGCCAGTGGCGCTGGTTTGATAGTGGCGAGCAATTTTGGATAGGCAATGGCAGCGGGCTTGCGAATAACGGCGCTTACAGTAATTGGGAGATTTTTAATCCGAATAATGTAGGAAATCAGGATGCTGTAAGAATCCTGGCTTCTAGTGGTGTATGGGACGACGTCAAAGACACCAACCTGATCAAGTCTGTGATTAAGTATCAAGCAGATGAAGTACTGTCTGGCACTGGCGCTTTCGGGAGTCAGGCGTTGAGTTTTGCGATTGCCATGCAGTCTGTGCCAGGTGCCTTCTCCATTGATAGCGTCAGTGGTGTTATTACCGTTGCAGATAGCAGCTTAATCGACTACGGAACACTGGACCGACATGCTCTGTCTGTTGAGGTTATCGATATCGATGGCAATGTGTCGACTCAGACATTTGATGTAGATATAAAAAATACTATCGATCTAGTCACTGGCCCGATCGATCTGTCACACGGAATCAGAATTAATTCTGACGGTGGTAATGATGTCTATCTGCAAAATTCCAATGCTGGACAACTGTTTGAAGGGTTAGATGCTCTCACACTGGACTTTATTGTTCAGTTAGAATCGTACCCGGGGATGAATGCACAAACACTGCTGTCTTATGCCTCTGCTGACGGAGCGGTAGATGAAGTGGAGTTTACTGTAACTGAATCAGGTGAACTACAGCTCAGCGTGGCCGGTGATGTTTTTAGTACTGTTAATTCGTATCCTGAGCTCTACGATCAGAGTATTCATAGTGTTTCAGTCAGCTGGGATTCTACCGCCGGCGCGGTGGAATTCTATATTGATGGTAGCCGGGTTGAATCTACAGGGACTGTTACCAGCAATGCAGTCCTCGAGGGTAATGGTGTGTTGGTTGTTGGGAACCAGCAAACAACTGTGGGCGGCGGGCACACGGTTAGCAATGCTCTGCACGGGACGCTGCATGATGTTCGTGTCTGGAATATTGCAAGAACCAGTTCTGAAATTGCACTCGCCGCCCATTCAAAGACTGATAGTGCAAACGCACTAATTGCCAATTGGAAAATGGATGGCATTATCGCTGGTAATCAATTAGCTGAGTCTGTAGCAGGATTTGATTTAATCGTTAATCATGCGACAGGGCCTGGTTTTATTCCGGGTGATGTGGCGGATCGACTGACGGTTCGGGAAAATTCTGCACCGAATACCAGTATAGGCTTTGTGGTACCTACCGAAACTACATCGAACGAAAACCTGGTTGCAGATAGTGGGTTTTTATCTTATGCACCTCTGCCGACGTTATCAGAAGACACTGTATTCGCCGGTAGCAATGTAGGTGACTGGGTGGTCTCACACGGTTCGGTCAATGTAATTCCGCTTGCGTTCATACAAGCACCAGACGGTAGTTTGGTTGTTGATCTGAGTGGTGATACCCCAGGTATTCTCGCCAGCGAGCCGTTTGAAACCACTGTTGGTCAGCAGTATCGGGTGTCATTTGTTGCCGATGGTAACTTCTCATTGTTTGATGATAACGTAAAGAGTTTTCTTGTCAGTGCTGCAGGGCAATCAAAAGAGATTAATGTGGAGCAGGTAGGGTCTAGTTGGCATAACCTGCACTGGGAGCCAGGATCCTTTACCTTTACTGCAGACTCTACTCAGACTGAGATAGTTTTCCAGTCGCTTGAACCCACTGCCTGGGGCGCGTACATCGCAGATATATCTGTAACACCTGTACCTGACGCGATATCTACCATCCTCGGTGCGCGATCCGAGCTCTCATACGATAGTACAACCGGTAAGTTTTATCGTTTTGTAGATGTCCCCGTATCTCGATCAGCTGCGTTGGATGCTGCTTTGTATGACCAAATCAACGGCGTCAGCGGCCAGCTTGTCACGATACGGTCTGGCTATGAAAATAACCTGATACAGGAATATGCACAACAGTCAGGAAGTAGTATATGGCTTGGAGCAATTCGTACCGATAGTAATGGTGACTGGAACTGGATGGATGGTGAACAAGTCACTGATGAACAGTTTTGGAATGGTGGTGCCACAGGATCTGCGAGCGCTAATCAGTATGCATCAAATCTGGTGCTCTCAGGCAATCCATTTGAAGATCAGATGGTGATTGGTCCCGGTGGGGATTGGAGTGATAGAACAAACACCGGTATGGTCAGTTATATTGTCGAGTGGGATGCCAATGAAATATTGAGTGCGTACTCCTATAGCCTGAATGATCCATCCGGTAATTTTTTAATCGATGCGGAAACCGGTGAAATCACACTCGCACCCAGCCATACTATTAACTTTGAAAATGCAGTCAATCACACTGTTGGTGTTACAGTGACTGATGCAAACGGAACCGCCTACACTGAGAGCTTTATCATTGATGTTCTGGATGCCAGATCCGAGCTTACTCAGTCGGTGCCAGGTCTGCAATCGACTTTTGAGGATACACCGTTATCTATTCCACCGGGTGTGTTGAATCCGATTGTCGTAGATGATCTATATTCCTCTGAAGCCGTACTACAGACCGCGATTTTGGCATCAAATGGTACCTTGCAAGTCCCCATCACAGTTGGAGTTAAGTTTGATAATGGTGCCGCTGGTAACAGTTCACTTGTGGTTATCAATGGTACCGAAAGTAATCTGAATACGGCACTGGCAGGGCTGGTATATACACCTGATCCTGACTTTAATGGTATGGATAATCTGTTGGTTACTACTTCAACCGATGTAGATTTGTTGGCGCTGTACTCGTTTGAGAACTCAGCAGCAAATAACAGCAGCTACAGTTCAGGCAATCATGGTATTTTTACTGGTGGTGCCACCACGGTCAACGATAATAATCGAGGTGAAGTGCTGAGTCTAAACGGATCAGGGGATGGTGTTCAGATTAGCACGGATTTTGGTGCGCCAACATCTATTTCAGCGGGTGGCTGGGTTAACTACACAGGCAATGGTGCTGCGGATTTCATTTCAATTGATGAACGCGTCAGTATTACGATTGATGAGAGCAATAATTTGGGTGTTACCGCTTCATTTGCAAGTGGATCCACAACCTATATTGACCTCCCCAGTGAAGTGACTCTGGCTGGAAGTGAGTGGCATCATGTTATGTA
>CAZQKJ010000284.1:0-5335 GCA_964593315.1 uncultured Granulosicoccaceae bacterium | reverse complement strand
CTGTTAATACTGGTTGTTATGATCTGATCAATCTCTGCAAGTGTTTCATGATTGTCTTGCTGATCGATGGCATCGTTGGTACCGATATGCAACAACACCAACTCCGGGAAGTGGTTGGCCAGCGAAATAAAAATACCGTCGTTTGAACCGGCACCGTCATTTCGACCTGTTAGAAAATGATTAGCCTGATGACCAGCGTAGGCTTCGTGCGGCGATAGAAAAGTATCGTCTATCTCATTGCTTAGTTGCGATCCAACCATTTCATAGTTGCAGGCTTCCTCATCCAGGCTAAGGGTAAAAGGCTGACGCCAGGAACCGCTCGGGTAGGCGCGAGTGACGCCGTGGGTGATTGAATCCCCAACTGCCATGATACGTAAGCTTGCGTCGCGGTTGAATTTTCCAGCGCCGTCTTCTGAACTGCTACATCCGCTGATCGCGAGCAGTAACACCAGGATGAACTGGCGAAATCTCCATACTGCTGCAGCATTGTTAGACAGTTTTATATCACGCACTTTTTTATACCCGATAGATGCATTGGGCAGCATGAAAGTTACGTGCCTTTAGTGATAAAGGCGAGGTGTTGAAGCACTACGAGTTTTTCACTGTGTGAATCAATCGAAGGTTATTGAACCAGAAGATCAGCATTCCAATACACACCGTCCGGGCTTTTTTAACAGAATGGCTTTGGTCTGTGACTATTCGCGTCTGGTGATCTGATATTTGCGCGTTTGTGAGGTACTTGTCCGTGTTCAGCCAGCACTTGCGACTGCAGGTGCTGGCTGATTACGACTATCGATGAAACTTAATATCGCTGTGTTATCTGATAGTGATCCAGTGTGATATCGCCTTCTCCCCACCAGATTTCTGAGCCGAATAGAATATTCGCAAGACACCAGCTCTCATCAATTGATTTGATACCGTAGCTGCTTGAGTTAAGCGCTGCGTCGGCAAAAAATTCATTCCAGTTGATTGTGCCGCTGGTCACTTCATTCTGTGCTACGTAGGCAATGTAACCCGGATCTGCCTGTCCCTTTACGTAGACATCGTAGATACTGCCGGATGCATCGGTATACGTACTCACAGGAGGGCTGCCGGATGGCAATCTCTCTGCACCGACATCCAGCCAGACCATCAATTCGAACTCACGATTTGATGTAGCGCCACGCTGAATATCGCAAGACGAGTGTAAGAAAGATTCAATCGCAATGTTTCTATCGCCGCCGGTGACAGTCAGTGGAAAGTTGTTTTCGTCACCCAGGTCACCGATTCGGTTATTGGTTTGATTGGCGCGGTAGCTGTAGGAGATATTAATGTCCGGCATTGAACTGTAAGGCACAGGCAAACCAGTCGTCGCACAAGGTGCTGATTCCTGACCCTGACCTTTGACGCCGTAGATCACTTCTGGAAATGACTTGACTTCCCACTCCATAAAACCAGGTTGCAGCGCATCTTCATCACCCCAGTCATAACTCCATGAAGGTGATACCGTGCCGCCGCTGTTTTCTGTCAGTGAGATGCACTGGCTCCAGTCCCACGATGATTTATCACCATTCCATGCATTGTTGATTAACAGAAAATCGCCGAAGCCCAAACCCGGACCATTGAATTGATTCTCGGGATCTACACACTGAGGGCCGTTATTCGGATAGAAGCTACTACCGGTTGATCGAACCGGACCCGTAGTACTGACAATGGTGCTACCCGCAACCGGAACGGTGCATTCATCTGCTACCGCGACAACGGGCTCAGGTGTTATGGGTGCAGGGGTTATCGGTGTGGTTATTGAACCACCCGGCACACAGCTTTGGGTACCGTCCCAACCGTATCCATCACCATCATCGTCAACACAAACAGCAGGCGCCGAGGGCGTGACTGGTGAAACAGCAACCGGTGGCGTAATTGAAGGTGCTGCACCAACAACACAACTTTGAGTACCATCCCATCCATAACCGTCTCCATCTGAGTCAATGCAAACTGCACTGGAAGTCGGTAATACTGGTGTTACACCTGATGGCGTAGCACCAACGATGCAGCTTTGTGTGCCATCCCATCCATAACCGTCTCCGTCTGAATCTACACAGATTGCATTGGCTGCTGTCGTTGGCGCAGGCACGGAGGCCCCGACCACACAGGTTTGTGAGCCGTCCCAACCGTAGCCGTCACCGTCAGGGTCTTCACAAACGGCTGTGATAGCGGCAGTGCTGGTAGATGTTTCAGACGCGGCTGCAGTGCCGTCGTGTGAGTATGCCCCTGGGGCTGTTGTTGAATCTTCCGGGGGACAGCTTTGCATGGTGTCATTGTTCCATCCCCAGCCGCTGTACAAATCCGCATCTGAGTAATCGCATGCCGATACTTCATCGACAATCAGATTACTGGCGTTCGCAGGCGTAGCCGTGTGACAGGCCAGGCAATCAGCCTCTTGCTGAGGCAGCACCGTTTGGGCATGAGCATAACCTGCCATCAGGGACAGGCTGGCTATTCCCAGCAATGCGATATTGAGACGTTTTAATTTCATACTGTTACCAACTATTTTTTAGGAAAGACCAGCCGCAGATCTGTCTGTGATTGTCAGAGCATAGGACATAGAATATCTTTATGTCATGACATATGCAAGAATTATGTCATGACGCGATTTATAAACTATGTTAATCTGAAAGGGATTCACCAATCTGGTATTCAGTGCGGATCGGTAGTCACTGAACTGGTTTTACAACCCGGTCGGGCGGATCTGGCTGGTAGCTAACCGGGTCAGCAGATAAGCGGAGATGCTTTGGTGGGAACGGTAGAGGCTTAGGTTCGGAAATGTTTAACGCTGACCGAAGCGAAACTCGGTTCTCATCAGCAAGCCGAGCTTTGTTCTGTTGTTGTTTTCGGTCAGCCAACTGATACTTGGCCAGATCTCAAAGTACATCCACGGGCGAAAGGCGTTGCGCCGATAGCGGATTCTCGCTCTATGGCCTTCGTAGTGGGCTCTGCCCTCTTCGGGAGAAGTGTTGTAGCCTGCCAGCATCTCAAATGCCAGCAAAGAGCGTTGATTCAATTCTCTATAGACACCGACTGTCTGATCTATGCGAGCTCCGGGTTCATTCCTTTGCCACCTTGAGCTGCTGGAAGTTCTAAACACGGTAGATGATCCAGGTTTTGTTCTTCGCCAGAAATCCAGACGAAGCTGGTTAACATAGCCAGAAGAGTAATACTGGCGTAAGTCGTTGCTTAACTTATATGACCAGTTATTCTCTTTCTCGCGAGTGGAGGCCAGGCGTAGTCGAGCAAAACTCTGGAACCTTTGCTCGAATCGACGGGCGCCTACATCCACGTTAAAACTGAGGTGTTCCTGTGCTTGTCGCACGAATCGCAGAGCCAGTGACACGTCCTGTTCTTCGTCCGTGATTGTGAAGCGTCGTGTATCGTCTTCTGCATCTTCTTCGTCAACATCAAACAAAAGACGAATGCGTTTTTCACTGCGGGGTAGCACCAGTCTTAGTTTGATTTTTGCATTGGCGGAGAAGTCGCCATCATCGGGATCGGAGAAATCAAATCTCAGCGTGGCACTGGTGTTGTTGATCTTATTGTCTACCAGTCCGTCACTGAAGTAGTTGTCTATCTGTGATGCAAACCCGTTCAGTAGTTCGCTGGCATCTTTGTGTACCTGATCAATCCGCTGTTCGATTGCCCCCAACTCACCCACAGCCTGTGCTTGCAGCGCAACAGGGCTCAGCAAAAGTACCAGCAAGACAACACTCAAGTGCTGACGGCGGCAGTTTGAGCGTCGAGGGGCGCAGGCAGAATTGCGATTATCAGAGTGAAGCCGATTCATGAGTTTATGTTATACGGGATCTAAGATTGATCTTCGGCCGGGCAGCGGTATAACTGTGACTTTGCGTAAACAAACGGGGGACTGGTGCATAATCTTGATTTTACAATGAGAATCAGTGGCTTGGCGTTCATAGTGTTAGAGTGATTTGTTGTAACCGATCACAATTTTAAATCGTCAGATAGCAACTGGCATTTCGAGTGGATCACATTTGCCGCCAGAAACTTAATCTTGTTCAGTCGGCAGTGTGTCGGTACCTACAGGTCTGTCAATTATTTGCCGTTAATGTTCCCTAGAGGGGCGGTAAACGGTGCTGGAAACCGTCAACGCCAAATCGCAAACGTCACTACTCCATAACCGCGTACAGGACACAAACAGTATGCCATTGAAAGTCGTCATTCTCGCAGCTGGCAAAGGCACGCGTATGAAATCGGCTATGCCCAAGGTGCTTCATCGGGTTGCCGATAAGCCAATGGTCGAGCATGTAATCGATGCCTCGTCCTCTTTGGGTGTGGACAAGACTATTCTGGTCATTGGCCACGGCGCAGATCAGTTGCGTACAACAGTCACCCGCAATGTGGAGTACGTTGAGCAGACTGAACAACTGGGTACCGGGCATGCAGTAAAACAAGCTCTGCCTTTGCTAGACCCGAACGACACTGTGCTAATAGGGTACGGCGATGTTCCCTTGACCAAGCCAGAAACATTTAAACAGCTGATTGACGATGTTACCGACAGCAACATTGCATTGTTGACCGTCATCATGGAAGACCCGACGGGTTACGGACGTATCATTCGTAATGCCGCCGGTGACGTACAAGGTATCGTAGAACAGAAAGATGCAACACCCGATCAATTAAAAGTATGTGAAGGCAATACAGGCATACTGGCGGCCAGAGCTTCTGTGTTAAGTGAGCTGCTTGCACTAATTGATAACAACAACGCTCAACAGGAATACTATCTGACTGATATCTTCGAGCTTGCCGTCAAACAGGGCATGACTATTACGACCCACCAGCCTGAGCACGAGTGGGAAACTGCCGGCGTAAACAGCCGTTTACAACTGGCGGAACTGGAGAGAATCTATCAACTGAATCAGGCGGACAAACTGATGACGGAAGGCGTGACTTTACGCGATCCTGCACGTATTGATGTACGCGGTAACTTAAGCGTTGGACAAGATAGTATCATCGATATCAACTGTGTCTTTGAAGGGGATGTGACAATAGGCGAAAACGTGAGCATTGGCTCCAACTGCTGTATCAGTAACGCCACCATCGCATCCGGCACTGTAGTGAAAGCTAATACCGTGATCGAGGACAGTACTATTGGTGAAGATTGTACAATTGGTCCTTTCGCACGGCTACGCCCCGGGGCAGCGCTTGCAGCACAGGCTCATATAGGCAACTTTGTTGAAATCAAGAAGTCAGTGATAAACAAAGGCAGCAAGGTTAATCACCTTTCATACGTGGGCGACAGCACCGTCGGTGAAGGCGTGAATATCGGTGCTGGCACTATTAC
>CAZQKJ010000283.1:0-5365 GCA_964593315.1 uncultured Granulosicoccaceae bacterium | reverse complement strand
TATCACGGTTTGTAAAACAGGCTTACGGCCCAGTGGCAACAGTTCCTTTGGTACTGCTCGGGTCAGTGGAGATAATCGGGTACCCAGACCCGCTACCGGTACAACAGATGTTCTTATCACGCTAACCCCCTACTGAAACCAGTCAGTCTGCACTTCACGGTCTGCCAATCCGATAACCTGGTAATTCCATTCTACCTCTGCAACACCCTGCCATTGCTCCTTTGCTGTGAGCTTTACCTTAGCTGCACTAACATCCATTGTGATCGCTACCAAGGCTGCGTTCTGTTGCAAATATTGATAGCTCAATCCATCGTCATAAAACAACGACTGTTGTGAATGACCAGCACCTGCAAAACAACAAACTGTTATTGCGCTTGCGTCATGCGGGCTTGAAGCATCCCAATTGTTCGCGATAGGCAATATGGCACCGGCACGCACAAAGAGCGGTAGTTTCCCGAGAGGTGCTTCTACCTGCAATGTCTGTCCCCCTGCGTGCCATGGCACATGCCCCGCAGTATTGGCACTGACACCATCAAGCGGACTCCATTCAAACCACCCGCCGGCTACTTCTGGTAAATAGACTTCTCTGGTAGTGGCCGAAGCCTCAACGACAGGTGCTACCAAAACGTTTTCACCGACCATAAACTGGGTCAGCTCTGACTGACACATTTCATCGTTAAAGTAGTACATCATGGGTGTTATCACTGGCACACCGGCAGTGTGAGCCTGCCAGCTCAAGTGATAAAGCCAGGGTAGAAAGTGATAACGAAGATTAAGGTTGTCGCGGACCAGTGACTCTACCGATGCATGCATCCACGGCAGGGTTGCAGGATCTTTTTCTTCAGGCTTCCATGAGTTCATTACAGCACGCGGATGCAGCACCATCATTTCTATCCAGCGGCATAGCAGTTCAGGGTCAGGCCTGGGCCCGACAAATCCACCGATATCGTGACCCACCAACGGGAAGCCCGAGATACCAATGGATAAGCCATTGCAGATATTCCACTTTAAGGTATGCCATGACGTATAGTTGTCTCCGCTCCAGGTTTGCGCGTAACGCCCGGTACCTACCGGCCCACCGCGAGTAATACAATAGGGCCGCCTGTTCGGATAGAGTTCTTTACAGGCTTCAAAACTGGCACGCGTCATCAAAATTGCCTGCAATGGCCGCACATCCATTGCGGTCATGGACTGACCAAAACCGTTGAGCTGGGCCGCCTCATCCCACAGTTCACACTCATTATTATCATTCCATGTGGCGGTAAAACCCGCACCGATAACTTGCTCTTTCACACCCTTCTGCCACCAGGCAATTGACAGGGGGTTGGTAAAATCAATACTCGCACCGGGCCCACCCCAAAACATTTCAATGGCAGGTGATCCACTGGCATCAGTGATAAATCCGCCAAATTCTGATACCTCGGCAAAAGCCGGATGCTCCGTTAGCAACACCGGTTTAATGTTAGCGCAGGAGTACAAACCGGCTTGCTCCAGCTGCTCAAAGAATGCATCTCTATCTGGAAATTTTTTGCTGTTCCAGGTGAACACATACCGACGACCGTCATCGCGCGTGGTGTAACCCGATCCCGAATGGTAGGCGCTAATGGGAATTTTCCGTTGTTTGCACTGAGCAATAAAATCAAGCATTACTTCCTGTGCGTTGTCAGCATCTGCGTGATGCATTGAAGTGTAGGCAAAGCCCGCAGCCCATCTCGGTTGCAGGTGAGGCAAACCGACCAACTTCTGGAAGCGCGGAACCACATCAACAAGCGCCGGACCCAGCACCACATAGTAGACCAGTGCATTCTCATAGACTTCTACGGCACGATAGTGATCGTGATAATTTGAATGCTCTGCACCAAGATCAAAAACACACTCCGACATCGTGTCGTAGAACATACCGTAGTAGCCTTCTGCACGGTTACCCACAATGATCCACGGCACATGTTTATATAGAGGATCAGAAGTCTCGGCGTTGTAGCCCAACGCATCAGTTTGAAGGCAACGGAAACGCTTGCCAGTGCGGTCCAGTGCACCGGCCTTGTCACCCAACCCAAGATGCATCGCATTAAGGTTACGGGTTTGCGCGTGATGCAGCTGCCTGCGTTCTGGCAAGTACCGATAAGCAGCCATCGGCCGGTCCTGACAAGCAACAGCCCAGCCAGATCCATTTTTATAATTGATTGTCAGTGCTAAGGAATCAGCGGCAACATCAATGCGTATATCACCAGCCGCACTCACGGGTGATCCATTATCATCCAGGGTAAACCCCGGACAACTGAAGCCATCCGTCGACAAACGAGGCCTGCCCTCCCACGGCACCTCTCCTTCGGGCGCTGTCATCCAGGTATTTTCAACCCTGAGACCTGAGTCAGGCACAATTGCCACGCGCGCCAGCCACGGCTCGAGCAGATCCAATTGTAATTCAAAATTATTCGAGAGCGTGCCGGTAATGCTCCCCGACCGTACCGTAAGATCAGATAGGAGTTGTAGAGTGCTCATAGAAATTCGTTACGGAATCCAATGCCTGACTGAACAGTGTATCAACTAACAGATTTGGCTGAAGGATTTACGCGACACACCGGAGATCATTTACCAGGCGCTCTCACCCAGCGCACCAAAGAGCTGTCACTTAGGAAAAAGTGCTCTTAAAGAGATTGATACATTCACGGAATCCTGTCTCGAAGTCACCATCACCATTATGATAAACGCTCTCAAAAGATATCACCCCGTCATAGTGATCTCGCCGCAACGCAGCAGCCATGGGTTCAAATAAATGACTTAGCTGGCCCTCTCCCATTTTTCGCACCTGTAAAGTCGCACGTGGCGTATCAACCTGAACATCCTTTATATGGATATGACCCAAATATCCGTTTTTCACTTCTTCATAACCATCAGGATAGGCACACTCATGGCACCAGCAATTATTAGCCGGATCCCATAAGACCTTGAGCGCGTCTTTGGCATCCAGTTCATCGATAAGCTTACGCGCGGTGTAATTAGAATTCACCATGGTTCCGTTACCGGTTTCAACAACCAGCACTACCCCTTCAGCTTTGGCAAGCTCTACCGCCGGCGCGATCAATGGTGGCAGGGTACCCCACGCGCCCTTTGCCACATTCCATTGTTCAGCGCCGTTCTCACCCCACAGTATCTGTTCCTTTTTACTGGTCATTATTCTCACCAGTGGAGAAGAAAGCTCATGAGCCATTTCAATAACCCGCTTGAGAGCATCCATGTGTTCGGTATGCAGTTTGTCACCAGGCTTGTTAACCGTGGTTAGCCCGGCAAAGACGTGCCGCGACAAGCAAGATACGGGTTTTCCGTGATCGTGTAATAACTCTTTAATTTCAGCTATCTCCTGGCGACTATGATCACCCACCTCTTTCTCACCGACATACTGCAGCTCTGCATACTCAAGATCGAACTCATCCATCACATTCAAAGCATGAGCAAGATCCCGGCTGATTCCATCACAGATAACACCGAGCTTCATTCAGTTAACTCCGACACTGGTTTGATTGGATAATATCATCCATCAGTTAAAAACAATTTCAGAAAAGTGCGGATTCTCAACCAGCACTTGCATCCTGGAAATCTCATCAAGCACTACCAAAGTTTCAGTATCGTCAACACTCACCTGAATACACTCGCTACGATTTTTATCTCGAACAGTATCACGGGCAATCCCTTCTATAGCAGCACCTTCTTTCATAGTGAGCCTGATCGGATAATGGTAAAGACACACAATCTCGATATAGTCATAATCGCTGCAACTAATCACTAAATCTCACCTGCTATTTGACAATGGTGTCATCTGTGCATTTCATCTCGTACAAACGGGCCTTAGCATCACATTGTTTGATGAGACTGCCAGCACCAACAGGATAAAGAACCAATCCAGGCATGGCGCTCGAGCCTTGAACATAACAATACCGCTTGTAAATGATGCATAAAAACTCGCACAAACGAGGTTGATAATATTTCGCTATGCATCATAGTGGCACGATACCAATCCACTACTATGCTGCATGATCTCGTGATTCCTTGCTAATACCATCGACTCTACGAGATAACGTACACTGTAAGGAACTATCAACAGGCAATACTACTCTTTACCAGTGCCATCCTCTAATTGCAATGCCACCGCAGGAGAACACCATGGAACGCCGAAAATTCATCCAGTTAGCCGCCGCCACCTCACTCGCCGCGCCGTTCTCGATCAGCGCAAAATCTAACAGACTGACTGATTCACAAGCAGAGGGCCCCTATTATCCCGTGGTGCCGATTCCGGAAACAGGTAATTTGCTGCTCAATGATCAGTACATTGGTTCCGAACTGCAACTCACAGGGGTGGTGTCGGATCGCGAGGGTAATAGGCTATCAGGCGCAAGAGTTGAAATCTGGCAATGCGATGGCCGAGGCGTCTACCAGCATCCATCAGAGCCTAAATCGGATTCTTTTGATCAGAATTTCCAGGGTTTCGGTGCGCTAAACACAGACGCAAACGGAAGTTATCAATTTACAACTATCGTCCCGGTGCCCTATACCGGAAGACCGCCGCACATTCATACCAAAGTATTCTTCAACAACAAAGAGAGGCTCACAAGCCAGATCTACTTACGCAACAGTGGCGGCAGCAAAAATTTGAAGATTGACCTGATCAAAGACTCAGAAAGCGCGTATGCTGCCACCTTTGATTTTGTCATAAAAACCTGATCACCAACGGAACACTTACCTCGCAATGCAGCCAGAACTCATCAGTCTTCCAGTCACTTCTATCTATGCCGCTTTGCTCGGGTTTATTTTTTTCGCTATTACCATGAGGGTAGCTCAATACAGACGCAAGAATCGCTTGTCTCTCGGTGACGGTGGTGACAAGGCATTCGCAACGATAGTCCGGGGTCACGGAAACTTTATAGAAACCGTACCGATAGCATTAATATTAATTCTGCTTCTGGAATTACAATCCGCATCAACCATTGTCCTTCACTTACTTGGAATAGCGCTGGTGTGCGGTCGAGTCTTCCACTACCTGCAGTTAACCGGCACTGTCAAACCACTTATTTTCAGGGTTATAGGGATGGTATTGACTCTCAGCACTGTGCTGGTTGCAGCACTGCTTTTACTGACTGGCTTACACTAAGTTTAGCCAAGCGCTACACGTAACTCCCGGATCACTCGCATTAATCACTGCAGACGGAAAATTAGCGGAGCAATAATAGCGCTGGTCTTTTTAACCAGCTGCACAAACCTTGTGCGACCAAACTTCACACAGGAACTGGTGAAACTGCGTGCAGGCCAGTACCAACTCGATAAACAACACAGTTTTCTTATATTTAAAATAGAACATCTGGGATTGTCA
>CAZQKJ010000282.1:0-5366 GCA_964593315.1 uncultured Granulosicoccaceae bacterium | reverse complement strand
GTCAAAGCGATCAAAGTGGCGTTCGTCTTTCACCAGGCACATTCTGGAAAAGTGGTAGAAATCATCAATGCTGTAATTGCTGATGCCATGGTTGAGTCCATCGAGCATCGCCAGATACTCGGTAATAGATACCGGTACCTTTGCCGCGCGTAAACGGAACAAAAGCTCAACCAGCACGGTGTTGCTCGGGTGACGGTTTACTTAACACAGTGGCGGCACAATTCATTTTTGTTTTCGTTTATTAAGAAATACCAGTCGCTCAAACAAATGAACATCCTGTTCGTTTTTCAGTAAGGCACCATGTAACTTTGGAATGATAGAGCCACTGTCATCTGCATGCAGGGCTTCTGCCGGAATGTCCTCAGCCAGCAACAATTTTAACCAGTCTAGCAGTTCAGACGTTGAGGGCTTTTTGGTAATGCCCTGAACCTCACGGATGGCGAAGAAAGCATTCAATGCAGCGTCCAGCAGATCTTTTTTAATTGACGGGTAGTGCACTGCAACTATTTGTTCCATGGTGCTGTGGTCCGGAAACTTTATGTAATGGAAGAAGCAACGTCGCAGAAAGGCATCGGGGAGTTCCTTTTCATTGTTGCTGGTAATGATAACGAGTGGACGGTGTCGTGCAACGATCGTCTCTCTGGTTTCATAGACATGGAATTCCATCTTATCTAGTTCGAGTAACAGGTCATTGGGAAACTCAATGTCTGCTTTATCTATCTCGTCAATGAGCAAAACTGACAACTGTTGTTCTTCAAAAGCCTCCCATAATTTACCTTTGATAATATAGTTGCCAATGTCGTGTACTTTATCTTCCCCCAGTTGTGAATCACGCAGTCTTGAGACAGCATCGTATTCATACAAGCCTTGCTGTGCTTTAGTGGTTGATTTGACGTGCCAGCGATACAGTGGTGCATCCATTGACGCCGCTACTTCTTCCGCTAACTGGGTTTTGCCAGTGCCAGGTTCCCCTTTGATCAGTAACGGACGCCCCAGAGTGATCGCGGCATTGACAGCCAGTGATAAATCCTCTGTTGCTACGTAGTTGTCAGTGCTTTGAAATTTTTTAGTCATATGAGTTTTGTGTAGGGGTCGATCGGGCCTGAGTGTTAATCGTGCCTGGGGTGTTTGTCTTATATGGGCTGCACTGGATCAGCTATTCACATCACGTTTGATCATGCCACCTAATGGCCTGCCACCGACCAGGTGCATGTGGATATGCATCACCTCCTGATTGCCATGGTCTCGACAATTTATAATCAGGCGATAACCCTTTTCACTGATGCCTTCGTCTCGAGCGATTTTTTTAGCCACAAACAACATGCGTCCCATGGCTGCTTCGTCTTCAGCTTCGATATCATCGGCAGTGGGAATCAGCTTGTTGGGTACGATTAAGATGTGTGTTGGTGCCACCGGGTTGATGTCGCGGAACGCGGTGACGAGTTCGTCCTGGTAAACCAGGTCGGAGGGTATTTCCTTGCGAATGATTTTGCTGAACAGGGTTTCTTCTGCCACGTTGCTATCTACCGGTTAAACCTGGACTGCATTGTAGCAGTCCGCATCGGTGATTAGGGCATGACTATCGGTCATTGCACTGGCTGATTCAGCCAGTGACTTTAAGCTGAGGTGATATTTATCAGGCGTCGACGCGAGATTCCCAATACCGCGACCAGCGTTAGCAGGATAAACAGCGGATCAAGTGTACCTTTACCGAAGCTGCAGCCAGAGCTGCTACTACCGGCGTTGCCTCCGGACATGGGGCCGGATACAAACACTGGTGGTCCGGTATCGCCAGGTCCAGCTGTTGTGACAGTGAAAGTGGTTGAGTATGCGCCTACAGAGACTGTCGCACTACCATTGGTATTGGCAGCACTCGGGCTTTGTACCCACAAAGTGATCGAGTCACCGTTGCTTATGGTGCTGGGTGCAATCAGCAGAGGTCCATTGTTGATAGTATAGAAACCGTTCTGAACCGTGACGATACTTTCACCGACAAGGCCTTCGATACGTACGCTACCTGATGAGATTGTCGAACTTGTAGATGCGTTGGTGACAGAGGCAAAAGTGAATGGCGTGGGGGAGTCCGAGCTGACAGTGGCTGCCAGGGAGAACTGCAACTCGCCATCTGCCAGACGATGTCTTGAACGCTCTACTGCAATGTAGTAGTTGCCGGGTGCAACCACCGATGCGAGACGAAAGTTAGTCGCATCGCCGTTGTCGTCGTCCAGCGCTACTACACTGAGCTCATCGTTTAAAAGGTAGCCGTAGATGTCACGCGATCCGGTTGACTCAACCTGCAGCAAGCCTGCCTCTGGCACATTGAGAGAAAAATAACGGATATCCCGATAACCGAACAGTCCGGCATCGGTCTGTTGTTGCAGTGTTATTGGTGTTGCCTGGGTCGTTATCAGTTCAAGTGATCGGTCGGTTGCAGTGTCGTAGGTGCCACTGCTTACAGCGTTGATGGCGCTCGAAAGATTCAGTATCCCGCCACCGCAGTACAGAGTGTCGCAGCCACTGTCTGGTGCATAATCTGAGGCAGTCTCCTGCAGTAAGGCGCGTACCTGATTGGGGCCGAGCGTCGGATCAAGGCTATGCATCAGGCTGATCGCACCACTGACCAGTGCTGCTGAAAAGCTTGTGCCTGTCTCGGTGCGGTAAAAGTCTGTGGTCGAATCTGCGGTGTCGAAACCCTGGTTAGCAGCCACCACGATGTCTCTGCCTGCAGTGGCGACGGTCACCTTAATGCCGTAGTTGGAGAACCCTCTATCGACAAGACCATCACGGGTAATCGATCCGACAGTAATGACGTTGGAGCAATTGGCAGGTGCTGAACGAAGTGCGTTCATGGATTCGTTACCGGCAGCCATTACAAATACGACGTTGCGATCTGTCAGCTCGTCGATCACTTCCTGCCATGCAGGTGTGCATTCAGTGGGACCGCCTAAACTCAAGTTGACAACGTTAGCCGGCGTCGGGTTGTCCGGCACACCCGGGACCGGCAGTCCGGCGCTCCATCTGATGGCGTCTATAATGTCGGCGTCAGTGCCGCCACAAATACCGAGTGCTCTCGCGTGGAGCAATTGCGCGTTCCAGTCAACGCTTGCCATACCCAGTCCATCATTGGTGTTGCCAGCTGCAGCACTCGCGACACTGGTGCCGTGCCAACTGCTACCGGCACCGAAACACGGGTCACCTGGATCGGTCGGGTCGTCGTCACGTCCGTCACCATCATTGGCGCTGAAGAAGTCTCCGGGGTTGTCAGCGGAGACGAAGTCATAGCCCAGGCCCGCGATTGAGCGCCCGTTGATTTCCTGATGATTTGGCAGCACGCCGGTGTCGACAATGGCAATGACAGAGCTGCCTGTGCCGGTAGTGATATCCCAGGCACCGGGCGCTCGCATGCTATAGGGTCCGTCATGCAGGTAGGATTGATTACCCGGTGATACAGCACCCTGGTAGAGCGGGTCATTCGGTTCAAGTAACGGATAGCGTCGATACTCTATCGAGGCATATTCGATTTCATCAAGATTGGTCATCTGCTGTGCTTGCAGCTTCAGACTTTTGGCATTGAAACCGGCGTCAATTTTCACCAGCTCACGATTGCCCGACATTGGACGTTCAAGTCCGAGCCGGTTTTGCTCACGCCACAGGGCTCTGGTAAAACGCTTGTTACCGCGGGGTGAACGCGCAGCGAAGCTATTTGATCGATACTTAACAATCAGCCTGCCCGTGGGTTCAGAGACGTGTGCCCGATTTACCGACTGCTCAGTAGAATAGTCAACTTCATCAGTGTTGGTGAGCGAAGTAGAAGACCAGCACAGGCAGACCACCACTACTAGTAGTTGTCTGGCGCTGAGGAGCAGCTTTCGCGGGGTTTTGGTCATCTGGCACTTCACGTTGCCGAGCATATTCGCTCGTATCTTCTTATATCGTCCAATTATCTGTTCAATGCAGTGTTGCGACGGTACCTTAATCTGGCACAATGGCCGGCTGGTTATATCCTAGCATCTGACACAACTTTATCAGGCGGCTAAGCCAAATCGAGGGCAAGTTGGGAAACAGACTCACAAAAATCTACACTCGTACCGGTGATACAGGAACAACCGGCTTAGGAGATGGGACCCGCGTTCCCAAAACGAGTTCCAGGGTAACTGCCTATGGAACCACAGATGAGCTCAATAGCGTGGTCGGGATGATTCTCGCGACCGGAGTGCCAGCAGAGGTACAAGCGGTGCTGACAGAAATACAGCATCACCTGTTCGATCTTGGCGGCGAGCTGTGCATACCTGGCCATGTCGCTATTAAGGAAGAGCATATTACCTGGCTTGAGAACCGTCTTGATGCGTTTAATGATGATCTGCCGGTGCTTAAAGATTTTATTTTGCCGGGCGGGAGCCAGGCGGCTGCAATCTGCCATCTTGGTCGAACGGTATGCAGACGCGCAGAGCGTTGTGTGATTGAGCTCGGTGATCAGGAAGCCATCCCTCCGAACAGTGTTGCCTACCTGAATAGACTGTCTGATTTGCTGTTTGTTATCGCTCGGGTACTGGCACGTGCAAACGGCGGCAGCGAAGTATTGTGGCAAAGCAATCGTCCGCCACTTAGCTGAGTCCCGCACGCCGCTGGCAGGTATTGCCTTTGATTGCGCCAAACGGGCAGGCCTGGAGACAGAAACCGTCTCACGTATGGGGTAACCTGACCGCAGGCGATTGCGCTTTGTTGTCTTAGCATTGCAGTACAAGGCAGGCTACAATAGCGTGCTTCCAGTACCGTCAATCCTTTATATTGCCTGCAAGACGACACCATGCCCAAAACACCGATCGACAGACCATTGGACCAAACTGAAAAGCGTGAGCATTTCAAACATTTTCTGACCATACCAACACGCTGGTCTGATAATGACATGTACGGTCACGTCAATAACGCTCGATACCTTACCTTCTTTGAATTGGTGATCATGCGCTACATTGAAGTCGATTCAAACCTTAAAGTGGCAGATCATGGTGTACGGTGTTTCTCGGTAGAGAACATGTGCCGATACCACGCGCCGGTTAAATATCCACAAACGCTGGATGCTGGTTTAAGGGTCGGCAAGCTCGGCAATTCAAGTGTGCGTTATGAAGTTGGATTGTTTGTCAGTGGCAGTGATGATGTCAGTGCGACCGGATACTTTACCGATGTATTTGTTGATGAAAAGACCGAGCGTCCTGTGTCTATCCCTTCACCAGTGCGTGCAGTGCTGGAGAAACTGATCATTAGCGCGTAGCGGATCTATCTACAAAAACAATTGAATTAAAAAACTGACAAAATCACACAATGAATGCGCTGGAAATATCTCAACTCAGTAAAACCTACGACAACGG
>CAZQKJ010000281.1:0-5407 GCA_964593315.1 uncultured Granulosicoccaceae bacterium | reverse complement strand
CAGTGACGACGAAGCAATCCTCGGCACACACCCCCAAATTGCATCAGTCAGCCTGAGTATAGATTCTGTTATAGCCTTTTCTACTGACTGGTTCTGAGTTTATGAAATTGGATCTGGTAAAAAGATTCCTTAGAAATTTGAAGCGGCGTAGTTAATTAGGTCGCAACTAAATGTTAATATTTGGCAATGTGTAGGTGGTTAACCTATTCCAGATAATCTGTAGGCGATGGCCTGCTATCGTCTTTGGGCAATTTTTGTAAGTGCATGGAAAATATGAATACCGAGCGTCGATTATACAGGCTGGAAGCTGTTCGTGGCCTTGCCGCGTTTTATGTGGTTCTACACCACACCATTGCACACTCCACCGTTCTGTTTGGGGTCAATGTCGGGTTTGTTCTGCGATTTGGCCAGGAAGCAGTGATACTATTTTTTCTGCTGTCAGGCTTTGTAATCAATTACTCGTTCAAGAATAGTTCTGATAAATCCTTCCGCAGCTATTTTTTTAAACGCAGTACTCGTATTTTTATTCCGCTCGTAGTCGTTTTTCTAGTCAGCTATTTATCCACCAGCTACAACGAAGGCCAACTGATCAACCCTCAGATCTGGACGCTGTTTAAAAATTTCCTGATGTTGCAGGATTGGGATGTAGTAAAACCCAATGTGCTGGCAGAGCCCTATATGGGCAACACACCACTGTGGTCGTTGTCGTATGAGTGGTGGTTCTACATGATGTATTTTCCGATTGCAAAAATGATCAGTACTGGCTCAAGACAGGCCTTTTTTGTATTTGCAATCAGTATTGTGGCAGCACTGGTCTATGTGTGGGAGCCGAATTTCCTCGCGCGGTTCCTGGCGTATTTCGGGATATGGTGGGCTGGTGTTTATTTGTCCGAAATATATCTGTCTGGTCGTCACCACTCACTTAAGGCGGTGGTGTTGCCATTCATCGC
Source organism: uncultured Granulosicoccaceae bacterium (assembly GCA_964593315.1). Classification (GTDB taxonomy): domain Bacteria; phylum Pseudomonadota; class Gammaproteobacteria; order Granulosicoccales; family Granulosicoccaceae. Next base: position 4,457 of record CAZQKJ010000281.1, on the reverse strand, counting down.
GTTGTTAACCATCGCTGCCATCTTGTTTGTGCCGGTTTTACAGGCCCGACAATCGGGTGTTGGACTCTTGCTGGGCAAGCACCCGTTACTTGAATTTCGCCACTTGTTTTCTGCACTGTTGTTTTTTGGCGGAGCCATATTGTGGCAGAAATTGCGTTGGATTGGTTTTGACATTCTACTTAAGCCGTTTTTACTTCTGGCCCCAATCTCGTATGTATTGTACATCTGCCACCAGCCCCTGATGGTACAGGCGACGTATCTGGATTTTATAGATAACGGTGTATTGCGTTGGTTTTGTTATCTGGCAATCGTGCTGATATTTTCTTACGTATTAGAACTCAAAGTGTATCCAGTGGTCAGGGATTACTTTCGCGGAAAATCCGGTCTTGCGACTCGCAGTTGATCAGGGGTTAGATGATGCCTGTTTAACAGGATTTCTGTTCGCGCCTATCCGAGACAGAAATAGTGCAGTAATTATGATGGCTAAGGAAATATATGCGTTTGCAGTGAGTTCTTCGGAGAGTAACAAGCTGCCAAACAATACGCCGAACAATGGCACCATAAAGTTAATCTGACTTAAAAAGGTAGCCCCGCTGCGATCGATAATTAACAATATCAACAGTGTAGCTATCGCGGTAGAGCCAATGGCTGAGGCAACAAGTGCAGCAATGGAGTTTGTATCCGGTGTCAGTTTCCATGGCTGATCAAGTACCAGACTGAACGGCAGTATGAGTATGCAGGCTGCAATCATCAACGCTGTTGCCATCGAGTATTTGGGCAGTGATGTGAGTTTACGGGTTACTATGGCATTCAATGCATAACAAATGGCGGCGGTTAGTATGGCCAGTTGCCTGAGTGTTTCATCACCAAGTCCGGACAGGCTGTCGAAGCCCATCAAAACGACAACACCCAAAAATCCCAATAACACTGCAATCATCTTCCAGCGATTTATTCTTTCATCGTCAGTCATGAATTGTGCAAGAACAATGGTTGCAAGTGGCATCACTGCCATGAAAATTGCAGCAAGGCTCGCGTCAACTTTAATTTGTCCCCAGCTTATCAGTGCAAATGGCAGAGCATTGCCCAGAAGGCCCGATAGAAAAATGTATATCCAGATTTTTCCGACAGATGGTAATTGTTGCTTTTGCAAGCGCATAATCGGGTAGAGAATCAGTAGGGCTATGACCACTCTGCCGGCGGTAACGGTCAGGGGTGGAATTTCCAGTACGCTAATATTGGTGAATATAAAACTCATACCAAAGATTACCGCTAAGCTGATAAGTAACAGATAGTCGATAATATTGGGTCTTTGTTTGGGCACTATGTTGTCTTTAGGTACAATTGGTGAGCTTAGGCGTTCAGGTGTGACCAGCCGCGATAGGCATTCATGTGATCGGTAATATTATGAACTCTTATAATGTCTACGCCCTGTTGGCACAGTTGTAGTGATGCGCCGATCGTTGCCAGATCGCGGTCGTGTATTTCAGTACCAATAAACTGTTTGAGATAGGACTTGCGTGAATGACCGATTAATAATCGGATTCCGTGTTGTCGAAATTGTGTTGCGGCTTGTAATATTTGTAGTGACTGCAGTGGATCTTTTCCAAACCCGATACCTGGATCAAATATAACATTGTTAATATCAATGCCTGCTGTGCTCCATTTCTGGAGACTCTCCTCAAGCCAGATAGATATTTCTTCCACCGGGTTGCCCTTGAGCAATTGATCTGGGTCTGCCGGTACACTCACACTGTGCATGGCTATCCACTGACAACTATTCTCTGCTGCAAGTTCGATCATTGCGGGATTTCCAAGGCCTGTTACATCATTAATGTAGTCAGCACCCGCATTGATTGCCTTTGCGGCTGTTTGCGGATGTCTTGTGTCAACGCTTAGCTGTGGCCGGATGAAACTGCCGTGTGCTGAATGCACGGTTGATTCAATAAACGGCCCGATGCGTTTCCATTCTTCCTCAGGTGTGATGTGTTCAGCGCCTGGTCTGGTGGATTCACCGCCAATATCGAGTATTGCAGCACCCTGATCAGTCATGTCTGATGCACTTTGCAGCAATTGCTTATGATCATGGTTTTTGCCACCGTCCGAGAAAGAGTCTGGCGTTGCGTTGAGTATTCCCATCCATAACGGGATGTGATGAGGGAGCTCTGTTGACCATTGCAGCAGCGTTTTATTGCCACGACCGGGGATTGTTATTGACGGAGCGAGCGCTATCATCGGTGTCAACACAAAGTGCCTCAAGTGCAAGTCTCTGTGTGGAACTGTTAACAGTTCTGTTTCTACAATTTCATCCCCCCATAGCAAGATATCGATGTCTATTGGTCTCGGTGACCAGCGTGCCGAGTTATCGCGCTGAAAGGATTTTTCCAACTCTTTGATTATGGCAAGCGTCTCATGACAGGTGTGACTGGTCGTGACTTCAATCGCCATATTCAAAAAGGGTCTGTTCCACTCCCACGGTGCGTTGTCCGGCAACAAAGCCGGCGTCTCTATGACGGGTGAATATCGCTCGCAGTGCACACCTTTTTGGTTCAACTGAGTGATAGCTGCCTGCAGGTTTGCCTTACGGTCTCCGAGATTTGAGCCGAGTCCTAGATAGATAGCCATAAGGTGGTTTTCAGTGAGAATATTTGCGCGGCACTTGAGCAAATTTAATAGTCAGTGCACAGGGATAGGTTACCATTGAATCCCTTATACAAGCTATAGATGGGCCTTTCGGTGAAAAACGAGCTCAATAAACAGTGGATTCTTGCTGCACGCCCTGACGCATTATTTAGTGAAGATCATTTCACCTATCAGGAAGCGATTATACCGTCGCTTCAGAATGAGCAGTTTCTGGTAGAGGTTTTCTATTTGTCTCTCGACCCGACACAACGTTTATGGGCGCAAATGGATACCTATCTGCCAGCGGTAAAAATAGGGGATGTAATGCGCGGCCTGGGTATGGGGCTGGTAACCAAAAGTCGAAACCCTGCATTCAAAGAGGGAGACATTGTTCAGGGAATGACTGGTTGGCAAACCCATGTTATTACAGATGGTCGCGGATACTCGCAGGTACCTGCCAACAGCGGGTTGCCACTGGAAGTCTACCTTGGGCCGTTGGGCATGACAGGAATCACAGCCTACTTCGGTCTGCTTGATATAGGCAAGCCGGAGAAGGGTGAGACACTACTGGTTTCGGGAGCGGCAGGAGCTGTGGGTTCGGCGGCGTGCCAGATCGGTAAAATTAAAGGGCTCAATGTAGTGGCTTTGGCGGGCACTGATGACAAGTGTGAATGGCTTAAAAATGATTTGGGTGTTGATGCTGCAATTAATTATCGGGATAGCACTGCGTGGGAGCAGCTGCAGCAGGCGTGTCCTGACGGACTGGATGTAGTGTTTGAAAACGTGGGTGGCAAGTCGCTGGATATGGCACTTGGACTCATTAATGTTGGAGCGCGAATCGCTCTGTGCGGATACATTTCCGGGTATACGCAACAGGATCGCCCGGCCAGCTATAACTTGCCGGCGCTGATTTCCAAACGCGCCACCATTGAAGGGTTTCTGGTGCTCGATTACATTCATAAAAGCCGTGAAGCGCTCAGCGATCTCGGAAAATGGATGATGGATGGCAGACTGAAATATCGTACGGATATTGAAACAGGCTTTAAAGAGCTGCCCAATGCAATAAATAAGCTGTTCAGCGGTGAAAATAGTGGCAAACTGCTGATGCAAATCAACACGCCGCCAGAGTGAAGCATCCGAATTAAAGCGCCAGCCAATTGTGCATAGATCGGGCAGGGCTTAATTGGCTTTAAGGCTACACTGGCGGCACAAACCAAGGAGTTGAAAATGTCTCGTCATCATTTTGCGAATATCTGCTATCGCCCGGTATTGGCTGTCAGTATTGCATCCGCTTGTCTCTTCTCTGGCAATACGGTTGCAGATGAATTCCGCATCACGTTAATGCACACCAACGACACACATGCCCACCACGAAGCTCAGGGTCGAAGTGGTGATGGTGGTGCTGCCAGACAAGCTGCTGTGGTCAAAGATATCCGTGCGGAAGTTGATCATTCGCTGTTACTTGATGCCGGGGATCGCTTCACTGGAACACTGTTCCACAAGTACTACGCGGGTGAAGATAATATCAAAGTCATGAATGCGATCGGATACGATGCTATGGCGCTCGGTAATCATGAGTTTGATAACGGCCTTGAAGTCCTCGAGCGCTTTGCCACTGGTGTGAATTTTCCGGTGCTCTCGGCCAATACAGATTTTGGAACACTGGAAACACTGGCCAGTGCGATTACCGGATCAACCGTTCTTGAGGTGGGTGGTGAGAAGGTCGGTATCATCGGTCTGGTAACTGCGGAAACACCTGAAATAACCATCAACTTCGCCAATAAAGATGAAGTCACCTGGTCGGACGATTATACAGCTGCAGTTAATCGCGAATCTTC
>CAZQKJ010000280.1:0-5416 GCA_964593315.1 uncultured Granulosicoccaceae bacterium | reverse complement strand
TGCCACCAACAACGCCGTTAACCAGAGTTTTCCAGTCTGTTGCTACAAACTCAACCTCAACACCCAGATCTTTCGCAAGCTCCGTCATTACATCAATATCATAGCCTTTGTAGCTGTTAGTGGCAGGGTCCTTCACGGTCATCGGATTCCAGTCACCTGTGGTGCCAACTTTCAAGACGCCCGTGTCAAGAATTTCTTTCAATGCCGACTGAGCGAAGACTGGTGCCGAGCTCAGGCAGAGAATCACAGACGCCGCCATGGCCTTGATAAATTTCATAGTGCTTTCCAATTTATTGAAGGGGATGCACGTATCGTTGCATGCTCCCCAACACAATGCAAATTCAACGAAAATTCTCACGATAAAATCACGAATCTGTTAGATTAGCGGCTGTTTTTCGCGTCCTAAAGGCCGGTCAATGGCGCAACACCCGCAAGAAAAAAATCAAGGCGAGCCGATCATCGCCATGCAATCTGTTTCAAAGTTTTTCGGCAAGTTTCAAGCGCTTAACAATGTGAGCATTGAGGTTGGCCTGGGAGAACGCGTGGTGGTTTGCGGTCCGTCCGGCTCGGGCAAATCAACACTTATACGGTGTATTAATCAACTCGAAAAACACGATAGCGGCACAATCACTATTAATGGCCATGAGCTCAATAAGCGCAAAGCCAGCCTGCAGGTCATTCACGATAACGTCGGCATGGTTTTCCAGCAGTTCAATTTGTTCCCCCACCTGAGCGTGATCGACAACCTGACCCTTGGCCCGATGCGCGCCCGGGGTATGAGCAAGACCGATGCACGCAATCTCGCTATGCATTATCTGGAGCGCGTGCGTATTCCGGAGCAGGCAAACAAGTTTCCGACTCAATTATCAGGTGGCCAACAACAACGTGTAGCCATTGCACGCTCCCTGTGCATGGAACCAAAGATTATGTTGTTTGATGAGCCTACATCAGCTCTGGACCCGGAGATGATTAATGAAGTACTGGATGTCATGGTAGAACTGGCAGAGAGCGGCATGACCATGATCTGCGTGACCCACGAAATGGGTTTCGCCCGCCGAGTGGCTGACAGCATGGTGTTCATGGATCATGGTGAAATAGTAGAAATGTCCGATACCCAGAAATTTTTTGAAGCGCCCGACAGTGAACGCTGTCAGGAATTTCTACAACAAATATTGCCGCACTGATCGTATGGCCAGAATCTTCTTTATCGCTTTTACACTGGCACTGCTCCCGGCTTGCTCCGGAGACTGGGGTTGGTACGTAGTGGACCCGACTAATCCCGGTGGCATGACTAACTTAAAGTTTTTGCTCAGCGGGCTGAAATATACTGTGCTGCTATCTTTAACTGCCATTGTTATTTCGATAGTGATCGGCTTGCTTGTCGCACTGCCCGGCCTTTCTTCTAACAAAATTCTGAGAGGCATCAATCGGTTTTATGTCGAGGTAGTTCGCGCGGTACCAATACTGGTCATGATCTTGTGGGTGTACTACGGTTTTCCACAATTAGTAGACATTCCCATCAGCGTATTTTGGGCCGGTGTAATCGCGCTGGCCCTATCAGACAGCGCTTTTGAAGCAGAGATATTCAGAGCTGGCATCCAATCAATAGACAAGGGTCAGTATGAAGCGTCTCATACCGTAGCCTTGAGCTACGTTGACACGATGCGCTTCATCATACTGCCACAGGCAATTAAGCGTATTTTACCAGCGCTGGGCAATCAGCTTGTGTATATGCTTAAGATGTCATCCCTGGTATCGGTGATCGGCATGCAGGAACTGACTCGCAAAGCCAACGAGTTAGTCGTGACCGAATACCGGCCTCTTGAAATCTATACCGTTCTGTTGCTTGAATACCTGGCTTTGATTTTAGTTGTATCGGCCGGAGTACGGTGGCTAGAGCGCCGAATGAATACCGAACAGCACTGAAGCACTCCGCTCGGCTTCAACTGAGCCGGCCTTCAACTGAGCAGGCCACATCAATTGTAAGTGGCAGTTTTCCGGTCTACCGGCCCGGCAGGGATACTCTTTACCGTTGTTCCTTTTCTGGCTTTTGTAATCACTGCGTTTGCACCAATCCGCACATCATCTTCGGCACTGCCCCGGTTCACCCGGCTAATATAGTCCAACAGAGTATAGTTAAATATCGATACTCCAATCATCTCAAGCACTTCCTCACAAGTGTAAAAAGCAGCATAGGTTATGCTCGCATCGTTATCATTCGCGACTTGCACTGCTCCCAGCATTTCAAACCCCATGGCTCCTGTTACAAAAGTTATTCCCGCGATAAACAACAACATAATTGTTCTCCTCGGCAAGGAGAAGATAAAACTGCAAAGTATTGCTGCCAGCACTAAAGTTAGTATCCCGTATGGAATTACCCACGCAAACCACAGAAAGGAATAATCAGGCACCAGAGCTCTTACTGGCTCAACGGTCATCTCGTGCAACATTAAATACTCGTCTGCCGCGATAAATAGCGAAATCAGCGCTATAGCAAACCAGCCGCGAAAGTGCTTTTTGTTTTCCGACAAATTGAACGCTATGTTCCAGCTTACTGCAGATGCCAGAAGCCACTGAGTTGTTGCAAACAGGGTAGGAAGATTTTGATCTGCACCGATATTGAAAAACAGATAAACCGCTTTCGACAGAGAGCTGTCGAACACCATATGAAATATCCCTACTGCAAGATGCGTAACGGTAAAAAAGAGGGTGAACATCAGCAGTACTAACAGTTGCCTCCGAGGTGTTATCACCCATTGAAGACAAGCATCGCGAGTGGTGCAAGGTTGTTCGTTCATTTGGCTCTCAGCGCTGCTTTAGTGTCATGCAGACATCTCTACTTGAGCTGACAATTACCAATCTTTAAGAAAGAGAATAACCATACTCCCGTGCCTGCATATCTAACTGCATGAACACCGTATCGTAGCCGATCTTGTCATGATGTCGGCTTTCAGTTTGGTCACTCTTCTGGTTAGGACTGGTTGACAAGTTCCACTCAGCTCAGACGAGGCGCAGGCAAAAAAAGGGGCTGATATTCAGCCCCTTTCTTTACTTCATATTACCTGCAGTGGATCAGACATCTACAATACCAGCAATGATGCATCGTACTGATCAGCGTCATATCGAGAATCGTCACTTGCCCATTCCAGGGTATCCGCAGTGTCTTCAGGCAAACGAACCTCAGCCATGGTATCAGATGCAAACAGCTCACCATCATCAACAAGCTCGTCGCTACTGACAGTCAGAGCAGGGTCTGTGACAGGTGATGGAGTGACATTGATAGTCACTGTAGAAGTAGACTCAGCACCAGTTGTGTCGGTGATTGTATAATCAAAGGACTCTGTAAGCGACACATCAGTTACAGGAGCAAAGTATGTAAAGTCTCCTGTATTGAAGTCAAACTGCAGAGACCCCTCACTAGTCGAGTCAACCACCACAAAACTATTGGTTAAAGTCGCACCTTGTGATGGACCAGATTCCGTAATCAGTCCATTTGCAAAGTTATAAGTTACCCCGTCAAACTCAATGCTTGTGATACTGAAGTCATTTTCCGAAATATCATCAGCTATAGCGTTCCCGGATACACTGGTATCGGCAAAATTTCCCAGCACACTGGGTATTGCATCAATCTCATCTACCAGCAATACGTTTGGATCATCGTCTATGGTCGGATCATCAGGACTACCCGTGATGTGCGCAATTTCCTCAAGTGCGTCTCGTGCATCAACAGCGCCGGCAAATCCAACCGCGAAGGTGTTATCAAAATTGGCTTCTGCAAAGTCTTGCCATGCCGATACGTCGATAAGCTGATGATCATCATCCATCTGGTTAGTTGGATCACCTGTGCCACCTGCGGTGGGCACTCCATCGGAGAAGAAATAGAAGTTCGTTTCTTCAGCCCCCGGAGGAGGTGTGTCTGTTTGCGCCATGGTCGCATCTATGGCAGCTTGATAATTAGTGCCACTACCCCACGGGTTGATTGTCTCCAGAAAGTCATTCAGTTCAGAACCGCCGGCTGAAGTATTTATCCACTCAGATACTTCATTGGTTGGTCGATTAGGCCCGCCATCGCTAAGAGGAAAATTGGATCCACCACCAGGAAGGTCTGGATTTCTGCCATCAAAGATTTCTGCACCGTCAGTCACACGTCCATCAAATGCAATAACTTTAACTGCTTTAACCTCTGACCTTGCTGCAAAGCCTTCCACAGCCTGAATATTCCACTCTAGCCTGGTCATAGTAACGTCACCAATAGTCACTTCTTCGCGCATACTGCTAGAGCGATCTATAACTACAACAGCGTTGATAGATGCACCACCGGTTCCTTCAACCTCAAGTTCGTTGGGGTTTGCAGTGAATGGCACTGCAGAGGTAACTGTAACTTCTGCCTCATCATCTTCAAAGCGATCACCATCGCCGTCATCCTGAAAATCTACCCGGCCGTCAACATAGTTTCCAACGGTAGAGTCGATATCATCCTGATCAGCGGTAGCAATTTCTGCAACATTAGAGATATCACCCGCAACGTTTACTGTTGCCTCTACAGTCAGAGTGGCAGTCTCACCTGGTGCAAGCGTACCGATAACCCAATCAGCAGATGGATCAGAAACCACAGCAGGGTTGTTAGAATCTACAAACGACAAATCACCACTGACGAAGTGATCTGGTAACTCAGTCGCAACGCTGACACCAGTCGCCTCTACCAGACTGTCATTAGTCACAGAGATCGTGAAGGTCACAGTATCACCGACTACAACCTCGGTCGCATCGATCTCCTGAGTTAACTCAAGATCAATAATTGCTGGCACAGTAAGCGTTGCACTGTCTTCATCATCTTCAGACTGATCACCATCATCATTATCGACTGTTGAATCAGGATCAAACTGATCTGCTGCAACAATTTGCGCAACGTTTGTTAGCTCTCCAGGATCAGTGACTGTTGTGCTGAACACCAACGAGACTTCATCACCTGAAGCAACGTCACCTATTGTCCACTCACCAGTATCCGGATCAAAAGCCGATTCTGGATCTGCACTCTCAAACGCAACGCCGTCAGGAATAACATCACCTACTACTACGCCGGTAGCGTCATCCGGGCCGTCGTTACGAACAGTGATAGTCCACTCTACCGTATCGCCCACCGAGGCAGTACTCACAGACACATCTTTCACAAGCGAAAGGTCCGCAGCTACTGCATCTACTACCGCGCTGTCAGTATCGTTATCGGGGTTATTGTCAAAGGTATCACTGGATACAGATGCCACATTGGTTAACGGACCAGACGCATCTTCAACCCTTACTCGTATGGTGAACCTAACCTCGTCACCGGATTCAATATCTCCCAGTGCAATAGTACCTGTGTCAGGATCAAAGGCTTCATTATTAGAGCCAACAAAAACAGTACCTTCAGGCAGAG
>CAZQKJ010000279.1:0-5436 GCA_964593315.1 uncultured Granulosicoccaceae bacterium | reverse complement strand
AGCCATGGGAAAATTTTGACCTGCAAGACTGGGTCATAGACACACCGGCTTTTGCCAGTGACGGTGACTCACAGCGACACGGTGAAAATGACTGGGATGATCTTGCCCGTAGTGATTCGCGCCCATTCCTGTTCACTCATACAGACGGTGGTATGCGCTTTGTGTCTACGGTAGGTGGTGCGCGCACAAGTTCAGGCACTTCATTTGTTCGATCCGAGCTTCGAGAAATGCTACGTCGTGGTAACACATCGATCCCGACAACAGGTGACCGTGGTGACTTCCGCAACAATTGGGCACTGGGATATCAACCAAGGGGTGGCAACCATGGTGGTCGCAATGGCACCCTCACCGCGACGTTGCGCATCAACGAAGTCACAAGCACAGGGGATGGATTGCACCCCGGGCGTTTGATCATCGGTCAGATCCATGCGGATAATGATGAACCATTGCGTCTTTATTACCGTAAAAAGCCTAATCAAGCGCGCGGTTGCATCTATGCAGAGAGTGAAATACGCGACGGTAACGACGTTAACTTCAGCATAATTGGTAACGAAGATTGCAATAATCCATCTAATGGTATCGAGCTGAATGAATTGTTCTCTTATGAGATCATCAATGACGACGAAGATATTATTGTTCGTATCAGGCAGGGCGATCGTGATGGTAACGTTATCGGGCAGGTGACGATTGACCTGAACCAAATTGATGCTGGATATGACCGCTCTGACGAGTGGATGTATTTCAAAGCTGGAGCCTATACACAAAACAATACCGGTAACAGCAATGACAGAGATGTAGTGACATTCTATCGTCTTAATAACTCACATGATAGAAACTAGGGATAACTAAGATCTGGTTGATATTGAGAGAGGCGATAGCCTCTCTCTCTTTTTAATCACCAGCGCATACTGGCTGTGAACAGAAGAAAATTAGAATGTCACTAGATAAAAGCCTTGTCATTGTTGCGATAGTGCTGGGTATTGCCCATATTTCAATCGCCTCCTATCGGGATTTGCCCTCTTCGGTGTCCGAAGGCGGGTCAAAAACAGAGCTTAGTAGTATTGTCCAGATGACAGGTAGTGATCAAAAACAGCTATCGCTGCACGGATCTGACCTGTCATCACAATCCCTTACAGCGTTATTGACATCGCAATCCGGCAGCGAGAATACAATTTGTGAGAGAGCGTGCCAGGAACAAATCGTAAATCGACTGGGCGACATAAAAAACCTCTCAACGGTAGAGATCAGGAACATTCAACAAAACCCTGGTGCTTTTGCCGAACTACTGGTGCAATATCCGGAAGGCCTTGGACACTTACTTCTGGCGCTCGACGATGAAGATTACACCCGAGTGCAACTTGCAGCCCAATCTGTTTTGGAAGCCATGTTCCCGGAAGACTTGAAGACTGTGGTTGCTGTGCTGCTAAATCATGCAGACGCAAACTTTAGAACTGCCGGTTTGAATAGTTTTGAGCATCTGGATCTACAGGATGAGACAAATTTGTCTATGTTTGATGATTTGGTCTTTTCAGAATCGAATGCGGGAGTTTTGTTAAAGGCCATCAATATTGTTGCTGATCCGGACACTGACAATAAGCTTGTGCCAGCACTGGACATAATGCTTTCGAGATATGACTCAGGGCTTGTGTGGGGGACTGCGCTGCTGGCCAAAACACGCCTGGTGCCAAAAGATGAGCAGATTAAACTGGATATCTCGGAGGCTCTAACCAACTCATCTTTTGAAATACGCCACTATGCACTTCAAGCTTTATCTGTGTTGTCAGAACACCACACAATCACAGAGACAGGTGAAATTTATAACCCGGATCCAGTCTTGGCCGCGCACCTTGATGATATTGTCTATGATCTGGATATGGATAGAGATGCGGTGGAGTTAGCGCTCAGATTGTTGCAGTAACAAGCACTCGGTAGATAGCTTGTAGTGTCTTGCAGTTCTATAGCAGGCGCTGGCACTGTGTATATGAAGCGAATTTTCAAGCGTGGTACGCACTGTGTTGTAAACACCGGCAGCGCGCAGACGCACACATGCCGGTCAGATCTTTCAATACAAGAGGCCATACAAGAAAGACCTGGCTTCAATCCATGCTTATTTTTTAATCCAAACAGATAACTCAGCTACTGTATGTTGGTATTTTCGTTTGGTTTCTCGAATCACAAATGGTACATCCACAGCTTCTGCAGTGGGTTCAAACTCTGGTTGCAGGGCATCACGTATGCCCTCAAGTGTGGTGTAGTTTTCACCGGTTTGTGCTTTGAAACCACCTAGCCACTTTTCGCGTTCAGTAAACTCTTCAAGCCAGGTGTAGGGTGATGTGATAACCAGTAAACCGCCACTGCGAATCCGATTCTTGATTAACTGTAAAAACCTGTCGGGTTCATAGAGTCTGTCAATTAAATTGCCGGCGAAGACTACATCATAGTCTGTGAATTTTTCGGGTAAGTTACACGCGTCACCCTGCATGAAATTGACTCGATCTGCGATATCGGTGTACCCGAAAGATTCCAGGGTAATTTCTTTGAAAGAGACAATCTCTCCTTCATCTTGTATGGCATAGCGTTGTAGTCCGTCTTTCTGCAGCGCGGTTGGAGCAACTATGAGGCGCGCTGAGAAATCCAGTGCATCAACGTGTTGTGCGTGTCGAGCCAGTTCGAAACTTGAGCGGCCAGTGGCGCAACCAATATCCAGTGCGCGCTCTACCTGTTTGCCATTTAAGTGCTTTGCAAGTTCTGCTATACAGGCGACCGGAAAGTTCTGTACTCCGAAATAGTCTTCGCCGTAGTGAAATTCTATGTATTGCGCCACCATGGCGTCGGTTTCATAAATATTCATACGAGGTTCCGATACCGGCTTTGCTGACACATAACGCAATCCGGAGTGTTGATAAAAATGACGGCGAAAAGCATAGCGCGAATCGCGCAATGCGTAGTTGCCTGTAGAAATCCAGCAGCCACCCTTGAATAGATTGTGCTTGCCATCAAAGGTAGGGGTTGAAAAATCGTCATAAGCCGGATGGACTTCATATCCCTCAAATGCATTAACAGGTGTTTCGGTCCACTGCCAGACGTTCCCAATGACATCGTAGAAGCCGCCGGGGAACTCGTGTCGATTGACTGGACAGGATGATGCGTAGTATTCCAGATTGATATTACCCGGTGCTTGTGACCAGTATGGTTGATCAGTATCAACGGTATCGCGCAGAGCGTACCACTCGGCCTCAGTCGGCATACGGATATGCTTACCAGTGGATTCTGACTTCCAGTTACAAAACGCTTTGGCTTCCAGATAGCAAATATCAACTGGCCAATCCCATGGCATATCGATCAGCTCCAGCATAGTCCGGTAGCGATAGGTGTCACCGTCGCTTGTCCAGAAGACCGGTTTACTGGCCTTACGATACTGCACCCACGACCATCCTTCATCAGACCAGTATTGCTGAGTTTGGTAGCCACCGGCCTGCATGAACTCAAGCCATTCACCATTCGAAACAAGATATTGGCTGGCTTCAAAGTCCTCTACAGTCTCTAGCTGTTGACCGTATTCCAGATCCCAGCCGTAGAGCGAATTGTCTTTCTCTTTGCCCAGTGATATCTCGGAGCCTTTCACCGGTAATAGTGAATTGACCGGTGCAACGGCGCTGGTCTTACAGATTTGGCTCCACACTGGGTGCGGTTTTAAACGTTCAAGTGGTAACTCGCGTATGAGCACAGAAGATGTTTCAAGATGAATGCGCTCGTGCTCGATTCCCATCATGATGATCCATAGAGGATCTTCCCAGCTAATCGGCATGCTTACATCACAAGTGCGGATAAACTTATCCACTATGCTGCGAGTACGATCGCGATAGGCTTTCACAACAGCGGGTGTTGGCCAATCGTAGTGTTTGTCATTCAGATCATCCCATGACATTTCATCAACACCGATGGCTAAGGAAGATTCAAGCGCCGGGTCAATGCGTTCTTCAATCAACTTTGCGACATTCAGTTTGTTGATAAAAAATACGGCAGTGTGTCCATAGTAGAATATCAGCGGATGTCGCAATGGGCTGGCTCGAGCGTAGTATGCCTCCTCATCGGATAGGCACTCAAAAAGACTTTCGTATAGATCAAAGCTTTTATGAAAATACTCGAGTATTTCCTGTCTTTTATCTTCGCTTTTTCCTTCATTCAATACGGTGGTTTTGGAGACCGATGCAGTCAATAGTTCAGCTTCGGCGTTGTTGTTTGTTGAAATCATAACTCTCTGATAGTAGCGAATGTAGTACGTAGTTGATTAAACAAGGTATGGCATGCTATGAGTATTGCCAGACTGCACTCGCTTAATTATAACCGCAAAATAGACACAGGCCGAAAATACCAGATTGCTTAACGGTGCGGTGAGATAGGAACACTATTTTGTTCTCCAGCGGATTGTAGTGAGCGTAAAGTATACCGGCAACGGCAGCGGATTTATTATCAAAAAATGTGATTTAAAAGATCAGGCTTAACTCCAAAAAGTTCAATTATTTTTTCAGTTTGAAATTACAGATACGTTATAAGTGAAGTAGTCGAAGTTAGATACCTGAGGCGCTACCAAGGTTGAGCTACTTCTGGAGCTTTGGAACAAGCTCGTCATTGGAAAAATAAATGGAGTAGCAATTGCCGGAGTTAGTTGAAAAAAATTTGGCTGACAAAACAAGTACAAGATGAGTCACAGCAGTGGTTAATGGGCTATCTGATGGGGCGAGTTTAAAGACCCGTGTTCCTGTGTTATTTCAGGCCATGAATCTCTTTCACATGTTCTTTGTTTTGTTCGATATGCGTTGTGATGAGTACACTGTAGTAAAAGATATAATCCTAAGGCCTATGTGTGTCATCTACGGGTAGGGTTGGATTACTTAGGAGCCACTAACGTATCTATTCGTTGCGCAAACTCAGGTAAATAGATAACAGTGCTATTGCAGGTGCGACTCCCTGAATTAGTGGTCCTGCTGTCATCGCGGGCATGGTGAATCGCAATACAACGGCGGCTCCGATCATAAAAAGGCAAATATAGATTGCAAGGGTACGACTTGCCACTTTGTTTTTTCTGCTAAGCCATACAGCAGCAAATAATCCCAGTGCCAGAAATAAGTTGTAATATCCCTGATTCTGCACGAACACACTCAGTGTTTCTGCGTCTGCGGTATTGTCGATCCGAAAAATCGAATGTACTTGAGGCTTGTGCCAAAAAACGCTCTCTAGCAGAAAAAAAACAGCATGAATTATCCCGGCTAAGCAGGAAAAAATAATGGTTATCCGTGACATCAAGCTTCTCTGTGTAATTGTTCTTCAATTAGGATACCATTCGCCTCAATCGTTACTGTGAATTATTCATAACCAAACCTAGCTAGTGCCCATCCTGAAACAGGGACGTAGCGAGGATCACTTATGTGCGTG
>CAZQKJ010000278.1:0-5449 GCA_964593315.1 uncultured Granulosicoccaceae bacterium | reverse complement strand
GTTCAGGGAGTCATCCGTATACAAAGATTGCCATGCGCTTGCCAGTGAAATATTTTCTACTCGAGCCAGATACGGACATGATGAAGCCATCTTTAAATCTCCTGGTAGCAAGCCCGTAGACTGGCATCAGGATCAGACCTACTCAAAATATGACAAAGACAAGCAATGCGTGTCTATCTGGATTCCGCTGCAAAATACGGATCCCGATAACGGTGGTATGGAGTATGTGACTGATCGCGATTCCGGTTTGCTTCCACATGAGAAATCAGCGCCGGATTCGTTTATGTACCGCTTATCTGAAGAATATCTGAAAGATGCTTGTACAGAAAGTCCGGTAATGGAGTTGGGGGATGTGTGTATCCATAGCCCTTTATGTATTCACAGAAGCCACCCTAATCGTAGTCAGGATATGCGCATGGCCTGGATACTTCAGTTTAATAAGTACGGTGTCGGAAGGTTTTTGCGTTGGAACAATCTCAAGCAGTATATGCCGCGGTTTTAGTGTGCTTATACGTAGCGAGCACGCTAAGTAAACCGCAAATTTAGTTAACCAAAATAGTGAAGGATGAATAATGACAGTATCACCCTCAGTACTTGTAACCGGTAGTGGCGGATTCATAGGCGCTGTGCTTATTCCTCGATTACTCGAATCTGGAGTTAACGTAGAAGGCGCTGATGTCGGTTGGTTTTCCGGGTCGTCCTCCAGCAATGATTTTCTGTCACTGGATGCTGAGAAGCTAAAAAACTTCGATGCAATCATTCACCTGGCGGGTCTGTCTGATGACAAGCTGTGCAATGCGTATCCTGAAAAAGCGGATGAGATAAACATCCACCAGACAGTGGCACTGGCCGAGCGATGCAAGCGTGCTGGCATTAAACGTTTTGTGCTGGCTTCAAGCTCGGCGGTTTACGGTAATACCGATGCAGTCGTCACAGAGAGTGCAGCTCCCAACCCGGATACTGTTTATTCGCGGGGTAAGCTCAAGGCGGAAGAGCAGCTCATCGCGCTGAGTTCTTCTGACTTTGAAGTGGTGTGTCTGAGGTTTGGTTCTGGTTACGGTGTCAGTCCAAAACCTCGCAATGATTTGGTTTTGAATCGTCTGGCTCGGATAGCTTTATCAAAAGGTGTTATTGGTCTCACAACGGACGGTACTTGCTACCGACCGTTTCTGCATGTAAATGACATGGCGCAGGCATTGGTGCATGCGGCAATCAATCCGGATGTGGCCAGGCAGCACAATATTTTTAATATTTCGCACCCGGACGGAAACATTACCGTAGGAGCTGCTGTGGAGCAGCTGGCTCAGGTGTGTGATGCCAAACTAAACGACCCGCTTCCGGCTGTTGATCCGCGTTCGTACCGAATCGATCCGACAAGATTCATTGATACCGGCTTTCGCTATCAGTGGCCATTGCAAGATGGTCTCGAGTTACTGGTCCGGCAACTCAGATTTGAACAGAGCGCCGAGCCGGAGCAAGACCGGGTTGCAAAACTGGGTACTGTATTTAGTCTGGCGGGCGCGAGTGCTGCCGGTGCTACGGGTAGTATCGGTTCAGTCAGCCCCTCTGCATTGCCTGATGTATCCCATGATGCCTATGTTGCGAATGTCAGCAGCATTATTTCGAAGTCCAGTTATCGTATGGCCGGTGCACACTGCACAAAGGCGGAAGAGCTGTTGGCAGCGGAGTACCACACCAATGATAATCATGGTGTGCTAATGATGCGCAGTGGTACAGATGCGTTGATGCGTGCGTTACAAGTCACCGGGGTGAAGGCAGGGGATCAGGTGGGAATACCTGATCAGTGTTTCCATGCTGTTGCCGTTTCAGTAATGACTCTGGGGGCGATACCAGTGTTGATTGACACGCGTGCAGACGATTTTAATCTTGATGCCAGTGCGCTTGAGGCCACACTGGCCTCAAAGTCTTTGAAGGCTGTCATTGCGGTAGATAACTACGGCACGCCTGCTGACTGGAAATCTATTGCTGCTGTAACAAAGGCACATAACATTCCGTTTATAGTCGATGCCTGCGAGAGCCTCGGGGCATCCAGGCTTCATCAACACGTGATCGATTACGCCAGTATTGTTGTGGTTAGTTTCAGCTTTACCAAGCCGATTCATGCAGCCGGTATGGGGGGTGCGTTGATAGCAGATAAATCGATCACGCGTGAAATTGAATCTAATGAAGCTTACCTGTACAGGCAATTGCGATTGCCGGAGATTAATGCTGCGTATCTTGTGCATGCATGGGACAGGCTCCACACTAATATTGATCATCTGCGAGATATTTATGCGCAGTATCGAGAGACTGCGATGGCTCTGGGTTTTGAATCACAAGCCGAGTGTGGCAGAAGCACGCGAATTCATGCGCCCTTTTTAATACCAGCGGAGTGGCCTGCTGACGCACGGGATGCTCTGTTGCAGGCGCTCAATAAAAACGGTGTGTCTGCCGGAAACCAGTTTGCTGCTCAGTCACAGTTGTTGAGTCTGGATAGCGATTGCACAATATCAAAGGATACGGCGGCCCGAGTGATCACACTGCCAACTGGTGGCGGATTGAAAACCCGTGATGTTGAGACGGTTAGGCAACGATTTAGTCGAACCGTAGAAGCGTATAGTGTGGGTCTTGATAGTTCTAGTAATAACGCCGAGAAAGTGTCTTAGCTTCTCGTAGTGTACTGTTTGTGCCTCTGGTGGTATCAGGTGACTACCTGGGCGGGCGACAGGGTAGGTGACTCTGTCGCCCGCGCCGCTCTTTATGCGGTGGAGTGGTTATTGGTAACACGAGCGCTTGTAGTTAATGTGTGAGTGCTTGCTTGGTTTAAAGCGGTATGAGTTGTGTGGAGGTTTTTGTCTACCATTGCAAGACCAGTGGTAATTCCGGCATCAAGCTCACCACTTGTCCATCTGTACCATGATTAAAAATCATCGTCATCTTATGTGGCTTTTCAAAGCGTGCCTGTATCATATCTATAGCCAAAAAGTGTTCCAGTACCTTTGATGGCTCGGTTATCGGTATATCGATGAGAAGTTTAGTGAGTGTCCGTTTTGGATTGGCGTATGCTTCAGGCACTGTGGTCTTTTTAGGTAGTTTCAATGGCATGCAGAAACACAAAGGTTCGAGCAATTGACTGGAGTTGTCACCAATATAGAAACACATGTCTTTGTCTTCAAGGTGTGAAAAAAAGTCCGGATAATATTGCCAGCTAGGAAAAGCTGGCGTATTGCTTTGATCTGATTCGCGTACCGCTATGCCAAATGAACTGGCCTCACTATCACGATGCCGATTTAGAATTCCAAGATCCCTGCCGGTGCCGTTCTCAGCTTCACCATAATCACTGATATACAAGAGCTCAATAGTGAAGCCATCCAGAAAAAAACGCCGGTTTGATGTTCCCTGACCGGGATGGGTATTGGAGCTGCCCTCTACCAATCCAAGGTTGCGCAGAAGTTTAGCTTCCGGTGCCATGGGTTCGGTTATGATAAATGCATGGTCGAGAATCAGTGCCATAAACCGTCAGTCCAAAAGTGCTGCTGTATTGAATGGCGCCCGGGTTAATGTGGGTTTCGGTCAGTCAGCTTCGCGCTGCAAGCTGTGATATCAATTATTACGAATAGACGTACCAAACGCTATCGACAATATAGGGCGATAAATCATTACAGATACCCGGCTATTGGGTTAACATAGCATGTAACTACACACCGGTCGAAGGACAATAGTAATGCGGCATGAGGTCAAGGACATCATCGATCTGGATGCATTTCCGATCGCCGATCCTGAATTTGGTCACGTCAGTAAGCAAACATTGGACTCAGATGGTGTTCTTGTCTTACCGGGCTTTATTCGTGATGCTGCAGTGGAGAAGATTCGTGCAGAAGGTGCTGAGATAATGCCGCAGGCGTTCTACACCAAGAACGAACACAACGTATATCTGGCGCCAACTGATGACAACTTACCTGAGAACCATTGCCGGAATCGCAAAGTTGTTTCAACTAAAGGCTGTGTCACGACTGATCAGATCCCGGAGGCTTCATTACTGCATACACTTTATAAGTCCAGTCAGTTTCGACAATTTCTGTGTTCTGTGCTGGATGAGACTGAGCTCTATGAGTATGCTGATCAGCTCTCCTCGATAAACATGCACTATGCCGGAGAGGGGCAGGAGTTAGGCTGGCACTTTGATAACTCATCTTTTGCAATTACTTTGCTAATTCAGAAACCCGATAGTGGCGGTGAGTTCCAGTATGTAAAAGATGTCCGTGACGCAGATGCAGGTGATATGAATTTTGCAGCAACAGAATCCATAATAAATGGGGAGGTTACCAACCAATCGCTTAGCATGGATGCAGGAACACTTGTTTTATTTCGTGGCAGGAATTCAATTCACAGAGTGACACCGGTAGAAGGTGAAACCACACGAATGCTGGTTGTGCTGGCGTATAATTCTGAGCCGGGTATTGCACTGTCAGAATCTGCGAGCAGAACATTCTATGGCAGGTATTTGCCGCACTAAAAGGCGTTTGCTCACCTGCAGTGATTCTGCCCCGCAGCGTCTACCCGATTAGATCTATCAATTCCTGATTGCCGGTATCAATCGCAAGCTGTAGCAATTTGTAGCCTTGATGGTTCGTGGTGTCTGTCTTAGCGCCACAGTTAACCAGAATCCGCGCGGCGGCAACAATGCCTGAATGCTCTGTTGCTGCACCGTAGCGCACAGCATGCGCTGACCAGAACAATGGTGTTGCAGCAAACGATGTGCATTTTTGCTCGAGCTTTGCCCCTCGCTCAATGAGCAATTTTGTGATGTCCGGCAGGCCGACGTAGGCTGCCCAGTGCAGCGCAGTGGCGCCATGGACTGATGTGGCATGGATATCAGCTTTTGCGTTGATCAACACGTGTGCAACGGACGCGACCGATAGAGACACAGCGCCGATCAACGGAGTCTCTGCATTCACGCTGCCGTTGATTTCTGCGCCGTGCTGCAGCAATACCTTTGACAGCTCGACGGCATCTGCAGGTTTTAGTGATCCGTGAAAAACGCAGTCGCTGACAAAATGCAATGGATCGGATGTGTTTGGTTGATTATATTCCCATTCGATTCTGGTATTGGCGAGCTGTGGGTTGTCAGCGAGCAGGGCGCCAAGCTCCTCGACAGAACCTTTTTCTATGGCTTCTTTTATCGACATGGCTGAGGTGCTTGTGCTTGCTCTCCTGAATTTAACCTGCAGATTGTACCATAGCAGGCACTATAGGTGGTTCCGTAGCGATACGAGCTGCGTTAGGATGGACAAGCGTTTCAATTGGAGTGGCACTTGACTGACTATCAATTGAGGGAGGCATCCCTTGAGGATCTTGCGAGATTACTCAAACTTGAGCAGAATATAATAGATTCTGAGCGGCCTTATTATTCATTTATAAAAGCAACTGATGTCACTTACTATGACAT
>CAZQKJ010000277.1:0-5450 GCA_964593315.1 uncultured Granulosicoccaceae bacterium | reverse complement strand
TCTTTTATCAGTCATGCAGGATCGATTATGCGGGCTCTTTGCCAAATGTTGACATGTCATTCGGGGTAATGTATGACGGTATCAACAGCGCACACGGATTCACGCAGGTGTTAGAGTAGTATGCTCGCGAGGCAGATGCACTAATGAAAATTAATCAGCGTACATCGGTTGATTGGACAACATGCAAGCGAAATCAGTATGAATAAAAGAGATCTGGCAGGAATTGCCGCTCCAGGAAACTTTGCTGTGCTAGCCAGCGCGCTGGCACTGGTTGCTTCTTTGTCGGTTGCTACTCTTTCGGTTGGATTAGCAAAAGACAATGACATTGAGCTGGTAGTTAAGGAGCCGCAGACTCTCGAGCAAGCCATTCAGGATGAGCTTGAGTCGACTCGTTTTGCGAGGCAGATTGCGGCCTACAACGGCATAGCAACGCTTGACAGTGTTCTTCCTGTCGGCACCACCATTCAGATTCCCAAGCCCTACCTATCAAGCGAGGAGTTTGGTGAAGTGTTATTTGCCAAGGGCGATGTGACGCATGCGCAAGAAAACTTGATCGTAAATCCACCTGCACGTGGTGCTCGGATTTTTACCGGTGATACGTTTACAACGGGTGCAGATGGTTTTGCCAGTTTGAGTTTTTCTTCCGGTGCAACAGTTAACTTACAGCCTGAAAGTCGCGTCGCAGTCACTAATCTGGACTGTGCTGATGACACCACTCGCTGCGTTATTTCACTGAATGCAACTGCAGGAGAAGTGCATAGTCAGATCACTCCGCGACCAGATGGTAAGCCGCCAGTGGTGTTCAGTGTTGAAACCCCGTTTATGTCTGCTGCGGTACGTGGTACAGCGTTCTATGTCGATGTAGACGGTCCACAGAACAGGCTTGGTGTAACTGAAGGTATCGTCGCTGCAGCAACAAACGGTGCGGATACCGATCTCCCTGAAGGTAAGGGACTTGTAGCTTCAGAAGGCGCTGATCCGGTTGTGGTTGATTTACTGGCTGCCCCTGCTTTGGTTACCGGGTCTGAAGGCATTGTGCTCAGTGCAGAAGACGCCATCTCCTGGGGATCTATAGAGGGTGCCGCGCGATATCGAGTGATAGTCGCTACTGATGCATCTTTGCAGCAACCCATTGCAACACTTGAAGTAGACAACAACAATCTGCCGATTGAACGCAGCGGAATAGAACTGGGTGATACGCAATCAAATGACTTGCCTCCATACTACCTTTCAGTTGCTGCAATAGGCAGTGATGAGTTTGTTGGCCTTGCTGCGGTGCAGGAAATTCAATTCGCCTCGATAGAAGAGGTGGGTGCTCTGGAGCTTGAAATCGAGCGCCGCGGTAACATGGTGACCATCGCAACACCGGAATATGATCAACCTGTTGAACTTGTGGTGAGTAAAAGTGTAGATGGTGCTGCGACGAGTCGCAAAACTTGGGACAACCTGTCTACCGGAATTCAGCTTGAGTTCGATCCAGCTGAAACCTGGGTCTTCCGCAGCCGTAAAGTACTCGGTGATACCGCAGTATCTCCATATAGTCGCTACTACGTACTTGAAGCCGCGCGCTAGGGTCATACCTGACTTTTTTAAGATTCGGGCATCTTAAGATGCTTGTGTTTCAGGCTATTTGGCTGTGATAGTTGCTGTGGTTTCCTTTGTCCGAAGTTGGAATCTACCCAAATCAGCCTGTCGGCGTCCCCGGGTGCGATGAAAAGCAAACAACCGTATAGATACCGAGGTGCCTCCGGAGTTTGAGGCAGTTGATCGATAAAATGGTTACCAATTTGCCGTCTTGTTTGAAATAATATCGCTTTAACATCAACGGGACCTATTATGCTCGAAATCATTGGTTTGGCTATTGGCGGATTTATCGGCTATATCGTGGCGGATTTTCTAAAAGCACTCGATCCATTGAGGCAAACCATTCGTCAAAGCCTGGGCATGGCTCGCGAAAAGCTACTGGGTCTGGCGGGCTCCCATAGCAATAATCCTTTGATCCCGATTGGTGTTCTTATTCTTGTCGTGATTTTGGCTTTCTGGTTGTTGGGCTTTTCCTCTGCGATGTTGCTGGGCGTGGTACTCGGCATTATTTTTCAGGAAGAAGTTGGAAGGCTGCCGTTCGTGTCAGGCGTTGCGGATAATATTCGCACCAAGATCTCGGGTAAGATTTCCGGCCCTAAGTAAAAGTAGTGCCGACTGTGCAAAGCCTGGATCGCTGATCCATGTCTGACAACCCGAGTGTCGTGATTGTCGGCGCCGGTATAGTCGGTGTAGCCACTGCAATCTGGTTGCAGCGTGCAGGAATAAACGCGACTCTCATTGATAAAGACGGGCCGGCAAGCGGTACAAGCTTTGGTAACGCCGGAGTGCTTGCTTCGGCCTCGGTGGTGCCGGTTACCGTACCGGGATTGATCGGCAAAGCGCCGGGGATGTTACTGGATAAAAAGCAGCCGTTATTTCTAAACTGGTCATACCTTCCCAGGCTTATGCCGTGGTTACCCCGGTACCTGGCCCACTGTAATCCAAAACAAGTGCAGAGAATTGCCACGGCACTTGCACCGATTCTGCGCGATTGTCTGGCAGATCACAAAGCACTGGCAGCTGGAACACAGGCAGAGAAGTTTATCTCGCCTGCCGACTACGTCTATGCGTATGAAAGCAAAGCTCACTTTGATGCTGACCGCTTTGCCTGGCACACACGGGAGCAGCATGGATTTGAGTGGACTGAAAGAGATGCTGCTAGCTACCGTGAGTATGAGTCTGCCTTTGGTGATAAAGTGGGGTATGCGGCCTGTGTGCATAACCACGGGCGAATAAGTGATCCGGGTGAGTATGTAAAAACTCTTGCCGCACACTTTGAAGCTAACAACGGGCGAGTCTTGCAAGCCACGTTAGAAGACTTTGTGCTTAACAACCAACGGATTAAAGCTGTAAAAACCACAGCAGGTACCCTTGATTGTGATGCAGTTGTGGTCACGACTGGTGCCTGGTCAAAAGCCTTGTTGCAGAAGCTGGGACTGAATATTCCACTCGAAGCAGAGCGTGGTTACCATGTAGAGCTTCATGAGCCGTCGGTCATGCCGCGCATGCCTACAATGATCGCTGCTGGTAAGTTTGTGATGACACCGATGCTGGGTAGGTTAAGACTGGCCGGTGTGGTTGAGTTTGCGGGCTTGAAGGCAGGTGCCAATCGACAACCGCTGGAATTCTTACGCAGTTATCTCAAACAGCTGATGCCGGAGCTTGAATGGCGGGATTCAACGGAGTGGCTTGGTCATCGGCCAGCCCCGACTGACTCTGTGCCACTGATTGGCGAGTTGCCGCAAACCAAAGGTGTGTATGTCGGTTTCGGACACCAGCATGTGGGTTTAACCGGGGGTGCTAAAACCGGTCGAATACTCAGTCAGCTCATTACAGGGGAAGCGCTTGATCTGGATATGGAAATGTATAGCCCGGCACGATTTGGCTGAAATCCAGGTACAAGCTCCGCAGGTATCTCATAAGATGCCACATCCCTCGATAAGCTGATTTCCTGTTGCCATCTTCACGTTACTGGAGCATTGGCAGGCGTGTTACCTGATCGGGACTAAATAGACCGCAATACTGTTCAAGAATGCGCCGGTGATGCCGAAAATGTAGCCACAATTTTTGGAGATTTAGTCGGATGGGAATTTTCGCTGTTATTCTGCTTTTGCTTATTGTTGCACTGATTGGCTACATCATTATGGCCTACAACCGGCTTGTGCGGCTTAAGCATAACGTCAAGGCTGCGTGGAGTAACATCGATGTACTGCTAAAGCAGCGCCATGATGAACTCCCCAAACTGGTCACTACTTGTCGCGAGTATATGAAGTTTGAGCAGGAAACGCTTGAGAAAGTAGTGCAGGCGCGATCAGGTGTATCTAATGCGATGGATTCCGGTGACATGACACAGCTGGGGCTTGCTGAGTCTGTGATGAGTAATACTCTGGGCCGGTTGTTTGCACTGACTGAAAATTATCCTGAGCTGAAGAGCAATGAATCCTTTTTGCGATTGCAATCGCGTATAAGCTCCCTGGAAAATGCTATCGCAGATCGACGTGAGTACTACAACAACTCGGTTAATATCAATAATATCGTTGTCGAAGAATTCCCTACCAATGTTGTTGCTGACAAGTTCAATTTTAAGCAAGCACAATTGTTTGAAGTGAATGAAGAAGAGTTAACTGACATTGATATGCAGCAGTTATTTGCGGCCTGAGGTCTGGTGATTCAGGCGAGGCGATTAGCATGAGTGTATCCATTAGCCAGTTACTGACAATGCCAAATGACTCCATTGGTAGTGAAAAATGGAGCGCTTCACCTTACTTTATTGATTTAGTAACTCTTGCAATTATAAGCTCTGCTATTGTCTCTCGGTCAGAGGGCATGATTCGTGTTGGGGCCTTTGTGATTGCCGCCTGTTTGGCAATCTGGGCGGCGTTGGCTGCTAAACGATTGCGACACTATATTCTGGATACACCGAGATCTAAAATCGCGAGCGCCGCACAGGGGTTTGTTGAATTGCAGGGCAAATGCGAGTTTCACGGTAACCGTGAGACTCAGGGATTTTTGCATGGGCCACCTTGTGTTTGGCATCGCTATAGCACCGTTGACCTGAGAACTAAAAAAGAACAGTCCGGACAAAGTGATCTGCCGTTCGTTATCAGAGATGAATCTGGAAGGTGTATTGTTAATCCTGTGGGTGCAAAGATAATATCGAGTAGCAAGCGTACCTGGACGGAGGGCGGAAAAGTCTATCGTTCAAAGTATATTCGCTACGGCGCGAGCATGTATATCATTGGTGAACTTCGTGCAGATGGGTGTCCGGTTACCTCTTATAACGAGCGCGCCGAGGTGTCTGGTTTACTCAGCACCTGGAAGCAGGATCAGCCCTGGTTATTAGAAGAGTTTGATAGTGATAACAACGGTAATCTGGATCCTGAAGAGTGGGAGGGTGCCGTTAAGCGTGCAAAGACTGTTGCGCAGAATATATTCAACGATAAACGGGTGGGGCAGGCCGAGAACACCATCAGGAAGCCCTCAAATGGTTTGCCAATGCTGATCTCCGATCGTCACCCGGATGAGCTTGCTAAGCAATTTTCCTGGTTGGGATACTTCAATTTTTTTGTAGCGGGTGGCTGTATCGTATACGCCTTTTATTTGTTGACCAGATAGAGCTACTGAAACAGAGATGCTGCGGTATCTTCCGCCGCCCAGTCGAGTAGCTGGTGCATAAAATCGATGCACTCACCGATTTGATCGATTGCTATATATTCATCGGGTTGATGTGCCTGCGTAATACTGCCCGGGCCATATACAACCGCCGGAATACCTGACTTCTGGAATGCACCTGCCTCAGTGCCAAAACTCACAACGCCAGAGTTATTGAGTCCTGTGAGGTGCCTGAGGAGTTGCTCTGCCGGTGA
>CAZQKJ010000276.1:0-5465 GCA_964593315.1 uncultured Granulosicoccaceae bacterium | reverse complement strand
AGATAATATGTAGGCGCCTATCACAGTGCCATTTGCATGAAAATCGGGTGACATCGCAAGTCTTATAAAGCGACCGGAATCCTCATCCCGAAATTCAGTCACCGTCGCTTCACCTTCAAGCACTTTTGTAAAACTCGGGCGCACTCGCGACCAAACATGCTCGCCGAGTACGGCTTCGAAACTGCGCCCGACGATATCCGTTTTATCCATCGGTAAAATGGTGTGCAATCTGCCATTGGAGTGCGTATACATGCCCTCAGCATTCACGTGAGCTATATGCGCTGGTGTCATCCTGTTGATTAAGGCCAGTTGCTCCTGATTGGCCGTTAACTCTCGCTGAGCAGATTCCAACGCCCTGACAGTAGCCGCCATACCACGGTTAGCCTGAAACAGATCTTCAGTGCGCAGCCCTAGCTCTTCAGATAATCCTCTTGCATGAGACTGGAACAACTCTTCCTGCTGTTTCATCTCGGTGATATCAGTATAAACAGAGATCCAGCCACCCTGCCCGAGCGGATTTCCCTCAATCGACACCGTGGTACCGTTGGCCCGTGTGCGTTCAAAATAGTGAGGCTCAAAGGCCCGTGCGAGCTTTACCTTTTCCGCTACGAAGGTGTCAAAGTCATCGATAGGTCCGTACTCGCCCTTCTCAGACAAATAATGCAGGGTCTCGGCGAAATCAGCCCCCGAACTGACGTAGCGCTGTGGTAAGTTGAACATGGTTTGAAAGGTACGGTTGGCGAGCACCAGCCGCAGGTCCTGATCGTAGATTGAAATGGCCTGCGTAATCAGGTTCAACCCGGACAGTATTAATTCGTTCAGCGTTTCAGTCGAGATCTTGGTCATTTCGGAACGAGTTATACCAGCTTTCCGAGATTTAAACTCGCGGCCGAGCGGTGATAATTGGCTGTTACAATTCGATAGATTTGTGAAAAACTCACGCAAGCTTGGTCAGGCATACTGTGCACCAGACTAACGCATCCGTGACATGGGAGGAAATATGACAGAGGTGGCACCTCAGGACGGATTGGCAACCGTGCCAGCGCTGCTGGCACGCAACGTCAAACGACACGGCAAAAAAGCTGCGTACCGTGAAAAAGAATACGGTATCTGGCAAAGCTGGACCTGGGCACAGGCCGCTGATGAAATAGATGCGCTGGCACAGGGCCTTCTCACCCTCGGCGCGCAAACCGGTGATTACATCGCCATATCCGGTCGCAACCGCCCGGCGCTGTACTGGTCTATGGTGGCCGCACAATCTATTGGTTGCATACCCGTTCCTCTCTACGCCGATGCCGCAGCAGATGAAGCCGCCTATGCCTTAAACCACTGCGGTGCACGCTATGTGATCGCTGGTGATCAGGAACAGGTCGATAAAATTGCCGAGGTACGTGATCAGCTGACAAGCCTTGAGCACGTCATTTATCTTGATGGTCGCGGCTTACGTAAATACGATCATACCAACATGACAAGCTTCAAAGACCTGCAGGATAAAGGCAGAACCGCCAACCTCATGGATGAAGTCGCGGCAAGACAAGCCAACCAGACTTACGATGACACCTGCGTGATGCTGTATACCTCCGGCACCACCGGGCGCCCCAAAGGTGTGGTGTTATCCAACCGCAACGTGATTGAAACCTCCCGGCTCTCTGCTGAATTCGACAACCTTCAAGCAGGAGAAGAAGTACTTGCCTACCTGCCAATGGCATGGGTGGGTGATTTTATTTTTTCAATTGGCCAGTCTATGTGGACAGGCTTTTGTGTCAATTGTCCTGAAAGTGCCGAGACCATGCAGACCGATCTGCGTGAGATTGGCCCCACCTACTTCT
Organism: uncultured Granulosicoccaceae bacterium; assembly: GCA_964593315.1. Classification (GTDB taxonomy): domain Bacteria; phylum Pseudomonadota; class Gammaproteobacteria; order Granulosicoccales; family Granulosicoccaceae. Next base: position 3,636 of record CAZQKJ010000276.1, on the reverse strand, counting down.
TTGCACCTCCACGTGTGTTTGAACAACAGCTGACCACCGTGATGATTCGAATGGAAGATGCCGGCCGGTTCAAGAAGTGGTTGTTTGATAAGTATATGGCGGTCGGTCGAAGTGTTGGCTCAAATATTCTGGATGGCAAGGATGTCGGGCCAATGGCGCGTTTTCGCTATAAGCTTGCCAACCTTTTTGTCATCGGGCCACTTAAAAATACCCTCGGCCTCAGCCGTGTAAGAGTGGGTTACACCGCAGGCGAAGCCATAGGCCCTGAAATTTTCGATTTCTATCGCGCGCTGGGCATTAACTTAAAACAACTCTACGGCCAGACCGAGGCCACTGTATTCATTACTCAGCAACCTGATGGTGAAGTACGCTCCGACACAGTCGGTGTACCGTCCCCTGGTGTCGAGCTAAAAATTGCTGACAGTGGTGAAGTGTTCTACCGCTCACCCGGTGTGTTTGTTGAGTACTACAAAAACGCCGAAAGCACGGCATCAACCAAAGACTCCGAAGGCTGGGTGGCCACAGGTGATGCCGGCTTTATTGAAGAAGATACCGGTCACTTACGCATTATTGATCGAGCCAAAGATGTGGGAAAAATGGCCAACGGCAGTTTGTTTGCACCCAAGTATGTCGAAAACAAATTAAAGTTTTATCCGGATATTCTCGAAGCTGTAGTGTTCGGAGGTGATCGAGACTATTGTTGTGCGTTTATCAATATTGATTTGACCGCTGTCGGCAACTGGGCCGAGCGCAATAACATTGCCTACTCTTCTTACCAGGAGTTATCACAACATCCGCAAGTACTCGACAGCATGGAAAAACATGTTGCCGAAGTGAATGCATCGGTTGCTGAGGACCCAATGCTTGCCGGATGTCAGATACATCGTTTTCTGGTGTTGCATAAAGAACTTGATGCGGACGACGGCGAAATGACCCGCACACGTAAGGTACGTCGAGCGGTAGTGGCCGACAAGTTCGATGATCTGATCGCAGCACTTTATAACAGCTCAACGTCTGTCTATACCGAGACCGATGTGACGTACGAAGATGGTCGCAAAGGCACTATTAACGCGACGCTTGAAATACGCGACGCCACTGTCACTGATACCTTGCCAAAGGCGGCCGCCGGATGAATGATCTTTCTGTAGCCAATCCAGACACAGCTCTCGAGCCATACGTCACCGCTGACGGCCGTCAGATTGGTGGTGAGATGATGGACATGCGCAACATCACCTTGCGCTTTGGTGGTGTATTGGCAATAAACGATATCAGCTTCAACATACGCGAAGGCGAGATACGCGCCATCATCGGACCCAATGGTGCCGGCAAGTCATCCATGTTGAATGTCATATCAGGCTTCTATCACCCACAAGAAGGTGAGCTGTGGTTCAACGGTAAGAAACGTCCACCGATGAAACCGTATCAGGTAGCGCGCCACGGTATTGCTCGTACGTTTCAGAACATTGCATTGTTTGAGGGCATGTCTGTACTAGATAACGTGATGACCGGACGCCTGAGACAAATGAAATCCGGAATGCTGGCGCAGGCCATCTGGTTTGGTAAGGCACAAAAAGAAGAAGTTGCCAATCGAGAAGCGGTAGAGAAAATTATTGATTTCCTTGAAATTCAGGCGATTCGAAAAACCCCCGTCGGCCGACTGCCTTATGGCTTAAAAAAGCGTGTTGAGCTGGCACGCGCACTGGCGGCAGAACCGAAGCTACTGTTGCTGGATGAACCCATGGCCGGTATGAACGTAGAAGAAAAAGAAGACATGAGTCGCTTCATACTGGATGTAAACGACGAGTTCAGCACCACCATCGCACTGATCGAACACGACATGGGGGTAGTGATGGATTTATCCGACCGCGTAGTCGTGATGGATTACGGACGCAAGATCGGTGACGGCACCCCCGATGAAGTACGCAATAATCAGGAAGTCATTGATGCTTATCTGGGAGTGGCACATGACTAAACTATTTTTCACCAAAAGAAAAACAACAGGAGACAGCCAGCATGTCAGCTGATTTCCTCTACGGTATAGAAGTCTTACTCAATGGCCTGATGGCAGGTGTGCTTTATGCGCTGGTCGCGTTGGGTTTTGTACTGATCTTTAAAGCCTCCGGCATTTTTAACTACGCGCAAGGCGTTATGGCATTGTTTGCCGCCTTAACCCTGGTTGGCATAATGGATGGACAAGTGCCCTTTTCGCACATGATCAACGCTATCTTCGGCACCGAGATTCACCACTTCGGATGGCATGTACCAGCACTGCTTGCCATATTGCTCACTCTGTTCTTTATGGTGCTTTTCGCCTGGGCGGTGCAACGGTTTGTTTTTCGCCACTTAGTCGGGCAGGAACCCATTATTCTGTTTATGGCCACCATTGGTCTCGCCTACTTTCTTGAAGGTATTGGCGACCTGATGTGGGGCTCTAATATTAAAACGCTCGCGCTCGGCCTGCCGCAAGGCGGTTCAATGCTCATAGAAGAATGGACATCCGGTTTGGGTGGTGATGATTTTTACGGATTCTTTATCGATAAACTCGATATGGTGGCCACCGTGGTCGCAATAGTGCTGGTTGGCTGTCTTATACTATTTGCTCAGTACACAAAACAAGGTCGTGCTATGCGCGCTGTGGCTGATGATCATCAGGCTGCACTGAGCGTTGGCATTTCACTGAACTTTATCTGGGTACTGGTCTGGTCACTCGCAGGGTTGGTAGCACTGGTAGCAGGCGTGATGTGGGGAGCCAAGTCCGGGGTGCAATTCTCGCTGTCTTTAATTGCACTTAAAGCCCTGCCCGTTTTGATGCTGGGCGGCTTCACCTCTATTCCCGGTGCTATTGTCGGTGGTCTCGTCATTGGTGTGGGTGAAAAATTATTTGAGTACACCATCGGTGCGCCCTTTCTGGGTGGCGCTACAGAAAACTGGTTTGCCTACATGCTGGCACTCATATTTTTGGTATTCAGACCACAGGGCATGTTCGGGGAGAAAATCATTGAACGGGTTTAATGGTGATTTGATGGCTACTGAATGGTCACGGGAACACACCCCCCTCCCAACACAAACTACGTGTTGGACTCCTCCGCAAGCGGGAGAGTGCCGAACGGGGTATCGTTCGTCGTTTGCATTGAGTTTACATTCGTATAAGCCTGCTGGCTCAACTCAGGATATGAAAAGAATAGTTAGAGATACTTCCTCGCTTGCGGGGGAGTCCAAAGCGTTGTTTGCTTTAGGAAGGGGTGTTCCGAGCGAACACACGCTCTACAAACACACGTCTCCAAATCAAACAATCAGGAGACCGAACTAATGCTCTACCGCGAAGCTGGTGATTTTAAAACCACCTATCAAAAAGACAGCCAGACATTTCCGATTGCATTTGATCGTTATCGATACTGGCTGGTACTGGCGGTGGCCTTTCTGGTTATCCCATTATTTATAAACGACTACTGGGCCAATTCGCTTTTTGTACCGTTTTTGATCTACTCCATAGCTGCTATCGGACTCAACATACTGACAGGTTATTGCGGACAGGTGAGCCTGGGTACCGGTGGCTTTATGGCGGTGGGAGCTTACGCCTGTTATAAGTTAATGACCGCCTTCCCTGACGTATCCATTATTATTCATGTGTTACTG
>CAZQKJ010000275.1:0-5475 GCA_964593315.1 uncultured Granulosicoccaceae bacterium | reverse complement strand
GTAAATACCTATGAGGGAACGCATGATATTCATGCATTGATTCTGGGTCGCGCACAGACCGGTATTCAGGCTTTTCAGTAAGGTTGTATCGATAGCGCCATTTGCCACAAAACTGGTAAGCAAAAAATTCAGATTATTGCTACCTGCATAGCAGCCTGCAGGCATCAAAATTCTAACAGCGCTGGAATGCAAATCTCTTCTTCATCATTAATGTGTCTGGTGAAAAGAGAATCCAGCCGCTTTGCTGCCAGATATAACTGCTCAGCTTTATTGTTAAGTAGTGAAATTTCGCGCGGCGCAGGCTCCTGGCTTACGACCGGCATTGATTTAAATGCCGTCTCTAACTGATCAAGTGATTCAGTGATTACCTTGTGATCACCATCGAGGAGTTTGATGTGATGATTGAGATTGGGGTAGTTGCGTTGAAAGGCCGGGAAAAAGTGATGATCCTCGACATGATGGTGAGTATGAGCATGATGAATAAGTTGTCCACCAAGTTGGGATAGTCGGGTCAGTTGTGTCTTGCGTGCAACGGGATCGTCAAGTACCAGCATCAGTGATGCGCAGCGACTCGGGAGTTCGGCGGAGGCACCGAGCAGAGCCTGGTGAACCTGCAGCCAGAATTGTGCTTCTCCTGCGAATCGATGATGCTTTGACCAGTCATCTCTTGTGCCCGCCGCCTTCTGTAACGCTTTAAGTTTTTCCCGCAGCGCAGTACTGAGTTCATGACGTTGCTCTACATGGTGAACTTTGGATTCATAGTTGAATATTTCTGGCATTGTTTGCTACTTTTCTTGAAACGTTTTGGCTGTGAATGCCTGTATGACTGCGCGCAAGATTAACGCGTACTTGTTTGATGGTTCGGACAGCTTGCTGGATACTCTCTAACAATTCAAGCGACACCGAAAACCGCTTTGAGCGTGTGTTTAAAAGCCTGCAATGTGGTGGTAGCATGCTTCATCGATAACCCAACCTGCTCTCTGATTGATCAGGCTACACAACTATTTGATTGGCAGTTACTCTACAAATAGTGACTCGCTCAAAGGTGCAAAATGGCAAGATTAGAAACACGGCAAGAGTCATCTCTATCCGCGCAAACCCTGGCTGAGCTCGAGCCGACTCGAATGAATGGCAAGATCGCGGATGTCTACTTGCAGTTCTCTAATAGCGAGCCGGCGCTGAGTGCTTATCTTGCAATGGAAGCAAGTCTGGGTCACGCGTCTTTGAGTGCAATGGAAATAGAGGCGATAAAGCTACTGGTGAGTGAAATCAATCAGTGTGACTATTGCCTTTCAATTCACACCATGAAATCGCGCAAAGCAGGCATTGATACTGAGATGCAGCTGGCTATACGCGGGAATCGATCGACATCAAATGACAGGCTGGACGCACTGCTGTCAATTGTGCGTGCGTTTTTCGAGCAGCCGGGTGCCCTGTCAGATGAGCTGGTGAATCATGCACGCAATGTCGGAATAACTGACCAGCAACTGGTCGAAACGTCGATGGCAGTGAGTACCATTTTCTTTACTAATATCACCAACCATATTAACGCTACGGCATTGTCGTTGCCTCCGGCACCCGATGTTAGCAGTACATAACAATCAGACCCGTGCTGACTTCAGCACTCGGCAATGGGTTTTAATTGTTTTTATCGCGCCTTGAGCGTATAGCGAGGATATCCAGAAAGCCCATAAAAAATGCAGAAATCACAAAAGTGATGTGGAGTATCACGTACCACATCATTTTGTCATTATCGATATTGGGTGCATTCATAAATACCTTGAGCAAATGAATCGAGGATATCGCAACGATGCTTGCTGCGATTTTTGCCTTCAGTGAAGAGGAATCCATGGTGCCCAACCAGCTGAGTTTTTCCTCACCATCAGCTACATCGAGAGCTGACACAAAGTTCTCGTAGCCAGACATCATGACCATAATGATCAACCCGCCTACCATGGCCATATCGATGAGTGAGAGCACGACCAGGATCATATCGGCTTCTTTCATCTCGATGATGTGCAACAACAGATGAATGACTTCCTGAAAAAACTTGATACCCAAAGCGATCAGCGCGACGCTAAGGCCGAGGTAGATCGGCGCTAGCAGCCAGCGAGCTCGATAGAGCAGGCGCTCTATGATTGTCTCCATGAATGTTCCTGTTGGCAGGTTAAAATCGAGAGCCGGAGTTTAGACGAAAATGGTGATTCGTTCAGTGTAGGAGGGGTAAATTTTTCGCGCTGAGCGGGCTCGCTGGTGGTTGCGGCAAATTGAAAAAACCGTGCCTATGTCTGGTCATTCTGTTAAAGGCGGGTTTAGGTATTTGGTGATGCTGCATCTGCAGTACACTGCAAAAGCCGAGACCGCTGTGGTCAGACCAGGTAGGACAATGACAACTCTCAAACACAGACCCTGGGTTCCCGCTTCATCGGAACAATATGTTCAGGAACTGGCCAGTCTGACCTCACAATCAACTGCTGAGCAGCTGGCGGTGCGTGTTGAGGGGCTGGTTGAAAATAACCGAAAAATCCACGAGCGCGATTGCTTTAACTTAAATCCGGCTGCCAATGTAATGAATCCCAGAGCGGAAGCTTTGCTCGCCAGCGGTTTAGGATCAAGGCCGTCACTGGGGTATCCTGGAGATAAATATGAAACCGGGCTGGAGGCAGTTGAAGAAGTAGAGGTGATTGCAGCCGAGCTCTGTGCGGAGATATTTAAGGCGCGATATGCTGAGATTCGTGTGCCGTCCGGTGCGCTGGCGAATCTTTACGGGTTCATGGCGTTGTGCAAGCCTGGTGACGCGATAATCGTGCCGCCTGGTTCTATTGGTGGGCACGTTACTCATCACGCTGCCGGTTGCGCGGGGCTATATCACCTCGATATCCACGAAGCACTGATAGACGCAGATGGCTACACGCTGGATGTTGATGCTTTGAGGGCTCTTGCAAAAAAAGTAAAACCTGCATTAATCACCGTGGGTGGTAGTTTAAATTTGTTTACCCATCCTGTGGCGGATGTACGGTCAATAGCTGATGAAGTCGGTGCCAGTGTTCTATTCGATGCGGCACATCAGTGCGGCATTATCGCAGGCGGACAATGGCCGAATCCGCTTGATCAGGGTGCTCACCTGATGACAATGAGTACTTATAAAAGTCTTGCTGGCCCCGCGGGTGGTTTGATCGTAACCAACGATGCAGAGATAGCTCAAACACTGGATGCTATTGCGTTTCCAGGAATGACGGCAAATTTTGATGCATCCAAGTCGGCATCCCTGGCGCTTACCATGTTGGACTGGCGTGAACACGGTTCGGATTATGCGTCTGCCATGATCGAAGTATCGCAGGCGTTAGCTCTGTCACTGGATGACTTGGGTGTACCGGTTTTTGCGAAATCAAAAGGGTTTACTTCATCGCATCAATTTGCACTGGAGGCGGCAGCTTACGGTGGTGGGCAGGCCGCAGCTAAAGTACTGCGTGACAGCGGCTTTCTTGCCTGTGGCATCGGCTTGCCGGTTGCAGCAGTAGAGGGTGATATGAATGGTCTGCGCCTGGGTACGCCCGAGCTTGTGCGCTGGGGAGTGACTGCTGATGATGTACCTCGGCTTGCTGGATATATTGCTCGTGCGCTTGCAGGAGAAGTCGGGTTAGTAGATGAGGTAGCAGAGTATCGCGGTCAGTTCAATGAGATCGGGTTCATTTGTGGGTAAGTTTTCGGTTTGTGGACCCAGGGCATGTCCAGATACTGATCATCTGCACGGTAGTGCCAGGCGCGTTATTAAACAAACCACCAGGTACTTTCGGCTTAGTTGTGATACAAAATAATCAACGCTTCGGTGTCAATAGAGGATGTACATGAGTACTACAACCATTCACCTGCAGACCGGCGATGCGCCTTTTCATTCTGATGCAGCAAAGTCTTATACACTGCCTGCGCGTTTTTACACCGATGACACAGTGTATGGTCTTGAGAAAGAGGCGATATTCTATAAAAGCTGGTGGTATGCAGGGCATGTCAGTCAGGTACAAAAGGCGGGAGATTACCTGACAACCCGTATCCATGAGCAGAATGTATTTGTAGTGCGAGATCGTGAAGGTGAGCTTCGTGCCTTCTACAATGTGTGTCAGCATCGTGGTCATGAACTGGTCAGTGGCAGTGGTCATGCCAACTTAATTGTCTGCCCTTATCATGCGTGGTCCTATGATCTTGATGGCAAGCTCAAAGGTGCACGCAATACCGAGAACATGCAGGGTTTTAATAAGTGTGACTTTGCATTAAAACCTGTGAAAGTGGAGGTGTTTTGCGGGTTGGTGATGATCAATCTGGATGCCAATGCTCTGCCGCTAACAACCCTTGCACCGGGTCTTGAAGATGAGATCAGGCAGTATTGTCCATCGGTTGATGATCTGGTCTTTGCCCAACGTGATACCTACCATGTTGAATGCAACTGGAAAGTAATGATCGATAATTTTCTCGAGTGTTACCACTGTCATACTGCTCACAGAGATTTTGTCGATCTGGTTGATATGGAAAGCTATCGTTCCAAAGTGAACGGAATCTATTCAAGCCATATTTCAGATGCCGTAAAATCTACAGACAACAATGCCTATAAGTTTGAAAAGGGCGATGTTGATTTTGGTTATGCGGGTTGGTACCTGTGGCCCAATTTGACCATCTGGGCATATCCGGGTGAGGCAAACTTATCGGTACTGCAAATGAACCCGAATGGGGTGGAGCAGACAATAGAGTTTCAAGACTGGTTTGCGCGTAGTGCTACACCTGATAAACAACTTCGTGATGCAATGGATTATCAGAAGGATGTTTTGCAGCCGGAAGATATTGGTCTCTGTGTCAGTGTGCAGAAAGGGTTGCAGTCACGCGGATACAACCAGGGGCGGTTTGTCGTGGATACCGATAAAAGTGAGTTATCAGAGCATGCGGTACATCATTTTCAAAAGATGGTCGCTGAGGCGCTTGAAGCTGATCTGAGTGGTCAGTAACCGCGGATCTTAAGCCGCGCAGTCTGAAACAGGGATCCGTTTATAACAGTGATATCAGAAGCCCCGCACAGCGGTAGAGTAAACTATTGGTGTCAACTGCGGTCTAACGCGCGCGGGGAGATTTCTGTTAAAATCAGATCCGTGGCATTCATCAACACACAGTAGAGAATCGATATGAGAAGACGTCAGTTTCTGGCCCTTTCCGCATTGGCTTTTGCATCCTCTGCCACCAGGGCGGAAGGCGGAAAATTTGTGGATTATTCACCTGAGGCCTATGAGAAAGCTCTTGCGAGCGGTGAACCGTTTTTGCTCGACTTCTGGGCCAAGTGGTGAGGTACTTGTCGTGTTCAAGAGCGCACCGTGCGTGCACTCGTTAACGGCAATACCGACTACCAGGTAGTCACCATCATGAAGGTTGACTGGGATACTTACAAGAAAACAGATCTTGTCTCTGACCTGGGTGTGCGCAGACGTTCAACCC
>CAZQKJ010000274.1:0-5502 GCA_964593315.1 uncultured Granulosicoccaceae bacterium | reverse complement strand
GGATGCGGCAAGGCACATAGCATTGTGCAACCGACCACCATTATTCTGCCCTGTACCGTAATCGAAAATCATAGAAAAGTTCCCGTTAAAAACTCGATCAATACACAAAATAACGTGTTCGGATCACAGCACTGGTTTTTATTTCGACGTTATTTTGACACAGGCTTCTGACAGTAAAATACTGTATTCATAGAGATTTTTACCATAGGCACGCGTGCCGGCTGCAGTTCCAAAAAACCTCAGGCAGTGAATTGTCACTAACAGTGGCCGATATCATTTGAGGGGCAAGAGTACTTGTCTTCAGGACGAATACCGGAATTTCAATGGCACATTCAGAAAGACAACAGAACGACTTCAATCAGGATCCATCAAAGGATCAAAAGTCTCAGCTGTTGTCGAGTGAAATCGATAGTCTTCAGACCGGAATTCGAATTGATTTCGATCAGAAACTCGGTGAACTTGCAGATCTGCTGGCACGTTTCAAAAAGATGGTTGTGGCACCAGGTACAGATACTACAGCAGCTAATGACGCGAGCATCAATGCAGACGGCGAACAAAATGACAGCATTAACGCCGATGACTGCCAGATAGACCCCGAGACAACAAATGAATCGCAGATAGCAAACCAGGCACCAGATTTAAGTCATAACACCACGGATGCGGGCGGCGCACAGCCCACCGAAAGTGACTCGACAGACACCATTGAAGAAACAAAGAAGCCCTCATACTTTGCTGAGACTGCACGCTTTGAAAATGGCCTGTACAAACTTAACTGCCAACTGTATCGCTTTCGACTGGAGCTTGACCAGGAAATGGAGTTTCGTGAAGAGCCACTACACGTACACTTCAGACAGCCGTCTGATCTATCAGCTGTGTTGCAGAAATTAAGCGATCGTTCTAGCGAAAAACACTCGGATAACTAGCGGTGGATTTCTCATACCGATGAGAACAGTCCCGATGAAATCAAGCCCTACCTGCCAACTTACCTGCGTGTATCGATAGATTTAAAAGCCCGTCGTAAACACCAAACGGCCAACGCCAGAATGAGCCAGGCCCAGACAGGCACCCCCAGCAAACTGACCTGATCGCGACCGAGAAGCGTTACCAGGGTTGCGCATATAAAAAAGCCTGCCGCACTGACAGAATAAATCAGCGCACTGGCTAGCGTGTCGTTGTTATTACGATTTTCCCTAAGACCTGCCTTACGGCTCGTCTTGAAGCCTGACCCTGACAACATGGCACTGCTTGAAACATTTGACGGTTGCTGTAGCGCACCGCTGGACAAAAACTGGTGCACCAGACCCGGCATTTCCGGCATCATGCGCCCCCAATCCGGAACATTCCTCTTTATTTCTCGCAGTACCGTCAGCGGGCTGTTTTGTTCAATCATAAATCCCTTGAGAACCGGCCTTGCTGTCTGCCAGATATCGAGCTGCGGATATAACTGACGGCCAAGGCCTTCAATATTCAGCAGCGTTTTTTGCAACAGAACCAGCTGCGGTTGAACCTCCATCTCAAAACGCCTGGCAGTCTGAAATAAACGCAGTAACACCTGCCCGAAAGAAATCTCTTCCAGAGGTTTTTCAAAGATGGGCTCACAAACCGTGCGGATAGAAGACTCAAACTCTTCTACTCTGGTATCTGCCGGCACCCAGCCACTTTCAACATGCAGCTTGGCGACCTTGTGATAATCCTGATCAAAAAAAGCCAGCAGGTTTTGTGAAAGATAATGTCGATCTTCTTCAGTTAGTGTACCGACTATGCCAAAGTCAACGGCAATATAGGAAGGATTCAAAGGGCATTCTTCAGACACGAAAATATTCCCCGGATGCATATCTGCATGAAAGAAATTATCCTGGAATACCTGAGTGAAAAAGATATTTACACCGCGTTCTGCCAGCTTTTTCATATCGATACCAGCCGCACTAAGTGCCTCGATATCTGATATCGGAATTCCCTTTATGCGCTCCATCACCATCACCTCACCGCGGGTGTAATCCCAGTAAACTTCGGGGATATAAAGCTCGCAGGAATCCTTAAAGTTACGTTTTAACTGTGCAGCATTGGCAGCTTCACGCTGCATATCGAGCTCATCGTAGATTGTTTTCTCATACTCGCTGACCACCTCGCGCGGCCGTAAGCGTTTTCCTTCAGACCAAAAAGAAGACGCCATATCCGCAAGCATGTACATCAGGGATAAATCACGATCAATAGTTTTTTTAATATCTGGTCTTAATACTTTGACCACCACTTGTTCGCCGCTATGCAACACTGCACCATGCACTTGTGCAATAGACGCTGAAGCCAATGGTTCAAAGTCGAACTGCGCAAACAACTCAGCTACTTTTCCTTCAAGCGAGGATTCTATACTCGCAACAGCATCTTCTGAGGAAAACGGCGGTACTTTATCCTGCAGCAGTGCCAACTCCAAAGCTATATCATCTGCGAGTAAATCACGGCGAGTTGAAAGCATTTGCCCAAACTTTACAAATACAGGACCAAGCTGCTCCATTGAAAGCCTGAGACGTTCGGCGCGAGGCAAACTTCTGGTTTCATTGTGCCGCCACCTGTCCGGTGATATCGATGAAAGCACCTTCAACGGCCACGAGGGTTTAACTTCGAGCAGCAGCTGATCAATACCATACTTCAACAATACATTTTGAATGGTATAGAGTCTTGAGATTCTACTGAACACTACTTACTCGCCCTGCACCCTGGGTGTTGCACGAATGTTAGCTTCAAGCAGATCAACTCGATCACGCAATTCATCTACCCGCTCAATAAACTCTTCAAGCTCCCAACCGTGAGGTACGTTATTGGTTTCATCTCGTAAGTAATCAGCTGTGTTCTCACGCATGGCATCGCTGCGTTCTGATACGAACAATTTTAAACCACGCACCAAGCGGCCTGTCTGATGTGCAAATGAATCACCGGTCAGGCGCGAAAGATGCTCCTCCCAGTCAATATCAATCTCACTCAGGCACCGGGAGAATCTTTGCGCCACCTGTGTGTCACCGGAAATGCTCACATCACTATCAAAAATTGAACGGCGACCCAGGGCCTGTGACATCAAGGAGAAGGGCCCACCTGCGATCACTGCATCAGCGGTATCGCCAAACTCTTCGGCTACTTCAACGGTATCTTCATTAAAGATAAACCATATCGGAAGATCAAATCCCCGGACTTGCAAGCACACAACTTTACCCTGAAGTGACGCTATTCGCTCTGAGGAATCCGGATCCAGTTCAGTGTAACGATTGAACGCAGTCTGTAATGCGATTGCAAAAGGGGCAGGTAGCTTCATGGTGTAATCTAGAGCTTATAGCCCTTGTGCAGGGCAACGATGCCTCCGGTCAGGTTATGGTATTCACATCGTTCAAAACCTGCTAACTGAAACATCTCGAGCAATGACTCCTGATCCGGGTGCTTACGAATGGACTCTGCAAGATAGCGGTAGCTGTCGGCGTCATTGGCCACCAGCTTTCCCATCGCTGGCAGTGCACTGAATGAGTATGCATCATAGGCGCGACTTAACAACGGCAACACCGGCTTGGAAAACTCCAGCACCAACAATCTGCCACCTGGCTTTAAAGTTGAAAAAATCGAATGCAATGCACGTTGCTTGTCAGTGACATTGCGAAGACCAAACGCCATAGTCACGCAATGAAACGAGTTTTCTGCAAAGGGTAACTGCTCTGCATCTGCCAATGTATATTGCAAATTGCCAGTGATGCCTGCATCGAGCATGCGATCACGACCCACGCTTAACATAGATTGATTGATATCAGATAAAACCACCGTACCACCGGAACCGACACGCTTTTGAAGTTTGGCGGCCAGATCCCCGGTGCCACCGGCAAGATCGAGTACTGATTGTCCGGCTCTCACACCACTCTGGCCAATAGTGAAACGCTTCCACAATCGATGCACACCGAACGACATAAGATCGTTCATAACATCGTAGCGTTCCGCTACTGAATCAAATACCTCACCGACCAGCTCTCTCTTCTTACCGGATTCTACGGTCTGATAACCAAAGTGGGTTTTATCTTCCACGGATTCTGCTCAAATAGCTGTGTGAGGGTAGCGCATAACGTAAGTGTTGCACGCCGTACAACAGGACCGCATTTGCACGGTTTTACTCGCGTGATTTTCTGGATTTTCGCTCGTGTCCGGCTTCGGCCAGTCGATCGAGATAATCCTGCCAGTAAGACTCGTAGTTTACACTCAATTCATGCAGGTAAGTCCAGGTGAAGATGCCGGAATCATGACCGTCGTCAAAGGCAATTTTGATTGCGTAGTTCCCGGACGGATTAATTTGATCAATGCCAACATCTTCCTTACCCAGCTGCAGCACCTCCTGGCCGGGGCCATGACCTCTGACCTCGGCGGAGGGTGAATACACACGCAAGTATTCGCAGGTCAGATTGCACTCAAGTCCGTCATCAAAATGCAATTCCAGCACTCTGCTGCGCTGATGCAGTTTTATCTCTGTGGGTCTTATCGTCGATGTATTCATATCGTCAGACTACAGGATATAGCGACTGAGATCTTCATCCTGGGACAATTCGCCCAGGTAGCGGTCGACATATTCGGTATCGACAACAATATCGCTGCCACCTTTGTCTGATGCATCGAACGATGCGTCATCGAGTAATCGTTCAAGTACCGTATGGAGTCGCCGTGCACCGATATTCTCGGTGGTTTCATTGACCCGCCATGCGACCTCTGCAATTCTTTTTATGCCATCGTCTGTGAAACTCAGGGTTACGTTTTCAGTGGCAAGCAATGCCCGGTATTGTTCAGCCAGTGAAGCATTTGGTTCAGTCAAAATTCTCTCGAAGTCTTCCACCGTCAATGCACTGAGTTCTACCCGGATAGGCAATCGACCCTGCAACTCTGGAATCAGATCGGAAGGTTTTGTCAGGTGGAATGCACCAGAAGCAATAAAAAGGATGTGGTCAGTTTTCACCATGCCATATTTAGTGCTAACCGTGCAGCCCTCAATCAGTGGCAGCAAATCGCGCTGTACACCTTCACGCGAGACATCTCCGCCTGTACTACCCGCATCTGAACGACGTGAAACTTTGTCTATTTCATCTAGAAAAACAATGCCGTTCTGCTCAACGTTTTCAACAGCCAGCTGTTTGAGCTCATCTTCATTGACAAGATTTGCCGCCTCTTCGTCAATGAGCAATTGCATGGCTTCAGCAATTTTAAGCTTGCGTGATTGCTTTTTATCACGGCCCATGTTTTCAAACATACCCTGTAGCTGTTGAGACATATCCTCCATACCCGGAGGCGCCATTATCTCAACACCGGCGCTCGGTGCATTTAACTCAATTTCGATCTCGGTATCATTGAGGCTACCCTCACGAAGTTTCTTGCGAAACTTCTGACGAGTGTCGGACTCCTTGTCACTGGCGCTATCTGTTCCGCGTGCGGGTGGCAGTAAAATATCCAGGATTTTTTCTTCTGCAGCATCCTCAGCACGATGGCGCA
>CAZQKJ010000273.1:0-5520 GCA_964593315.1 uncultured Granulosicoccaceae bacterium | reverse complement strand
GGATAAGCTTGCGCATCCGCCAACGTTAACAGATGGTGGATGCGCAGGCTTATCCACCCTGCGAAAGGTTTGTAAATTACAGCTTTTGTATTACCCAATCTATCTCTGGATGGGTGCCAGGTAAACTGACTCCAACAACCTGCGCTTAACAGGGGGTAAGTAAGAGCGCTGGCTTGTTGTTCCGATGAGGGCGCAGACTTTCTATCCGGAATAACCATCGCACCGGTTTGCTGTACTCCTTCATGACATTTGAGATAGTGCATTAAATGTTATGTAGGGCTGGCGGAAGAATAGGTGTATAAGTTCGCTGTTCGGTTAGAGCGACTTTCATGTTTGGTGTACTAAAAGATACGTGGGCCCTGATGCTCGGCATGTTGTTGCTGATGCTCGGCAATGGCTTACAAGGCACGCTGCTCGGGGTGCGAGGTTCGATCGAAGAAATCGATCCGTCAACCATGGGCTATGTCATGTCTGCCTATTTCATCGGCTTTCTTGGCGGATCGAAACTTGCGCCTGTGTTGCTGCGCAAGGTCGGCCATGTGCGAGTATTTGCGGCATTGGCATCACTGGTTTCCGCAGCGTTTATTTTGTTTGCGGCGGTGGTGGATCCAATTGCCTGGTTGCTGTTACGGCTGGTCGTGGGATTTTGCTTTTCGGGCATCTATGTTGTGGCCGAAAGCTGGTTGAATCACTCCACCTGCAACGAGACACGTGGTCAGGCGCTGTCGTTGTATTTGATCATACAAATGAGTGGCATCGTACTCGGGCAGTTGTTGTTGAATGTGGCTGATCCTGCTGGTTACAACTTGTTTGTTCTGATAACGGTGCTGGTGTCTTTGTCATTTGCACCGATACTGCTATCCACATCGAAGGCACCGGTTCACGAGACCGCAACCCCGTTGCCAATCAGCCAGCTAATAAAAACTTCGCCACTGGCTTCTTTCGGAACGCTTTTGCTGGGTGGGATTTTCGCCGTGCTATTTGGCATGGCGCCGATCTACGCAATTGAACGAGGACTCAGCTTTGCACAAGTGTCTTACTTTATCACTGCTATCTATTTTGGCGGGCTGATCTGCCAGTACCCTATAGGGTATTTGTCTGACAGACTGGATCGACGTTATCTGATTATCGCGGTTACAGCAGTGGGTGCAATGACAGCGGTTCTGGCGCTATTTTCCGGTGACAGTTATGTCTTCCTGATAGTTATTGCATTGGTGATAGGGGGTACAACAAATCCGCTTTACTCATTGCTACTTGCCTATGCAAACGACTACCTCGATGCAGATCAAATGCCAGCGGCCTCGGGTGGTTTATTGTTTATCAATGGTTGCGGTGCGATGAGCGGCCCGGTAATCGTAGGCTATGTGATGGAGCGTTTTGGTATTCACTGGTTTTTTATTACGATTGCCACCTTGCTATCCCTGATATGCCTGTACGGGATTTATCGTATTACTCAGCGTACTTATGACATCGCGCCGGAAGACGCAGCCCCACACGTGGCAGTGACAAGCCGTATTACCCCAATGGGTACCGAGTTTGCGATAGAGGCTGCCGAAGAAGCCATGGCGGATGAGGCTGAAACAAGGGAAGCGACAGACGCTGATACGCGAGAAACCCGGCTGGATCCGTAAGCATCGGTAACGGTCATCAGGTGCCGGATACTCACGCGCTCTGTAAGCTGCTGGCGTGACTGCGATTTCGGCCACGCATCTCGGACACGTGTTACACGTGCTTTAAATGACTGTATCAGTTAGTTTGCACAAAATGTTGACTGACAACTTCTGTTAATCCTGAAAGCGAGAGTTCGGCTACAAACCGAAACTGCTCCGTAGCGGAGAGGTGTCTTGCGCGTTGCTCATCGACGAGCCGGCGATATGTTAAGAATGCGTCGCTATATGTCTTCAACAGGCACGAAATTTGCGCGTTGTTGTGGCAAAGTCAACATCCCCGCAACACTACGGAGAACAACTCGGTGCTATCTTGGAAAGCCTCTGGCAGCATAATCCTGACAACAGTCCTTTTGCAGGGGTGTGCGTTAACTCAAAGCTCAAATGACGGTGATTCCGGCACGGCAAGCTATGTGAGCGACTCTGGTGAGAGTTTCGTGTCAACCTCGACTGGCGATTGTCTTCGTACTTCAACCTGGAATGCCGATGCAGGTGCGCAATGCAACTCAACCGAGGTTGCTGCGGCTCCGGTAGAGGCACCTGTGGCAGCACCGGTAGAGACACCGGTTCCCAAGCCACAGGTTGGCGGTGAGCTGACTTCGTTCAACGGCAGCGCGCTTTTTGATACCAACTCTGCTGAGCTAACCGCTGCGGGTAAGCAGCAGCTGGATCAACTCACGAATAAACTCAATAGCCAGATGCGAGTGACCGGTATTGAGATCATTGGTCACGCAGACAGCCGAGGATCTGAAAGGTACAACCAGGCACTTTCTGAAAGGCGTGCAGACTCGGTCAGAGAGTATTTGCAGCAATCGCTTGAGAACGTATCTGTTACGGCCAGTGGAATGGGTGAAAGTGCTCCGATTGCTGATAACTCCACTGCAGAAGGGCGTCAGAAGAATCGTCGGGTTGACGTCAGAATAGCGGCCATACAGGAAGGTTAAACCTTTATGTAATGGCAGGATTAGTTGGGCGAGATTGATGCACTGTCAATCTCGCTACCTGTAGCAGTTTGTCAATTTAAAACTGGAAAATCGGAAAACCGGTTGGTCACTGCTGATTGAAGATACGCGAACGCTCTTGTGCCTTTTTTATGCGAGAAGCGCTAGAAGGGTGCGTTGAGCTGTAATCGTTACTTTCCTCGGTGCTCTGATCATTACTTTCAATGCCGCCCTGCGTTACCAGTTTTTGCATCGCGCTGGCAAAGTGGATTGGATCCATATTCTGTTTTTCAAGTTGCAATAGCGCATAGTCGTCTGCCTCTGATTCCGCTGCACGAGAGTAGTTACTCTGGAGCAGAAACGCTGCAACACCCGTGGTTAACTCAGCTACCGTCGATAGGTCACCGAGAGCGACCGTTGCAAGCACGGAGATGGTGGTGGCTTTAACAGCTCCCTCCAGACCATGTCTCTCTACTACGTGGCCGACTTCATGAAAAATGATACTGTCGAGCTCATCGTCCGTAGTGAGCCTGGCTAAACTATCAGTGATGATGATGTCACCACCGGGGAGGGCGAAAGCATTCGCGGTTCCATTCATTTGTCTGAAGTGAATTTGATAAGCAAACTCGCCCTTGTCCTGAATACTTGCCAGCCGCTCGTTAAACCTGTTGGTGATGGCGTCAGTTTCAGCTGACTCAAGTTCTGATGGCTTTAATATAATACGATCCATTAGAGCCAAAGTGTTATCGGACAGAGATTCGGCCGCCTCAACCGATACATTTTTGGCCGCAAAAGTGGCGGCAGCAGGAAGACCGAATTTAAAAAATGCGGCTACTGCGACCACTATCAATGCGATGGACGCAAAGGCAAACATCCAGCTCGATTCGAGCTTGTTTGCCATGGCTGCGCGATTGTCTCTATGGCCGGTATTGGAAAGTAGTTGATCGATCGAGTCGTTGTCAGAGGTTTCAAACAGAGCACCACTGTCAAAGTAGATTTTCCGATCAATAGATCCCACTCTGTCACTGAACTGTAGATCATCCAGCGTGCCGGTTCGGACGATACGTTGATCGACCTGCAGCTCGTACTGATTATGGCTATGTACTGTTAGCTGTGCGGCAGTTCTTTTAGAGCTGTCGTTAGGGTAGCACCAGCCTTCTATAGTGGTGTCTCGCATCATTATATTCCGATATCGAACTCTACATCGAATGCGTCTGCTACTTCTTCACCCATTGCACGAAGTTTTGTTTTCTCCTGCTGTGTGAATGAGTCCAGATCACCCATGACTGACAATGATGTGCGCTTGGCAAAGTAGCGGGCCGAGCGGATTCTTGTGTAGGGGTAACCGAATCCAAGCGTGCCTATAATTATTGCAAGATTACTGATGTTAAGCCACCACAAGGACCAGGTGCGCACGGTTGAACGTAGATTTACCCTTGTGCCAATGGTAGTTGTGTTGTACCGGTGGTTGCGTATCGCAGATCTAAAATAGGCGACAGCCACTGAAGATACGGGGATAACTATCAGATAGATAATTGCCACACCCTTCCAGCTAGAGGGGTCGTTTTCTGTCAAGAGAAGTGCCGGGTCGACGCCTAGAGCCCTTGATGCAACATAGACCAGGCCCGCAAACGCTACAAATGCGAACACCATGATGAAAAAAGCCGCGATATAGTATCCGTAAAAGTTTCGGGTTTTTATTGGTGCACTGAATTTGGCTGTGCCATATCGATGATTGTTGTGGGAGAAGGACACAATTTTACTGTGCAGCAAGGGTATTAATCCGTACACAGTAAATATCAATGCACCGAGTATCAGATCTCCATACTGTGTCAGAAACTGAATCGCTTTATCTATTAGTGTTTCGGTGCTTGATAAGTCAGTTTGAAAGTACAAGAGGTATACAGCTGCACTAATCAGTACTACTGCTGCCAGTGGAACGAAAAGAATAATCCAGTAAGGTGTTGAGGCGCCGCCATCGAATTGGAATCTTATGTTTCTATAGCTACTGGCTTTGGCATTAAATTTTAATGAGCGCCACAGGGCCCAGGGGAAGGCGATTGCAAGCAGGCCCAGGGCAGTTAGTGATACGGTAGTGTTAATTTCCTGAAATACCGAATAGATGATCAGTAACACAACCGCTACCAGACGACCAACGACCAATTGCCTGCCGGTTGCATGGTATTCAAATGAACTGCCGTCAACGGTTGTGTTGCCGTAGAAGTATCGTTTGGTTCTAACCTTGGCCCATGCTGAATAAATATAGAGGGTTATGATGGTCAGGAAAATATTGACGATCCAGATTTTAAAATACTCACCGGTTTTACCGTGGAACTGGACCGGGTAGTCGATACTACGATTGTCTGGATGGCGATTATATTCTCCGTGATCGTTGTTTGATAGACGATACCCAGGTGAATGTGGATCGTCTGAATGTGGATCGTCACTGTAGTGTGTTTGAGTGCGGGAGTAGTTGCTGTCATTGTTTGGTGTATCGCCAAATGATGGATCTACTCGGCCATAGTCACGCTGCTGATGTGAGATTCGTTCACGGTCCGCCTGTTGTGGGTAGTTGTAGCGGGCCTTGCGGTCTGATCTTTCACCAGGGTGATAGCGCTCATGAGTTCTTTCAGCTCGGTAAGGCCTGTCACTGGAGTTGCTACCCGAGCCATGACCGGGGGTGTGGTCCAAATTACGACCAGAACTGCGACCGTAGTTTTCCCTTGAGTAGTCACGTGGCTGTGGCGAGTATTGGTCAGAGCGTCTGACAGGGCGGTCACCGGAGTCACGGTACGGGTATTCGTCCCGGTGGTTGTAGCGGGTACTATCTGAGGCCCTGTCAACGGGGTTGTGTGGGCGATCGTGCTGGTGCGGGTGATTGTCTTGAGGATTCCTCTGCGCTGGACGAGATT
>CAZQKJ010000272.1:1257-5527 GCA_964593315.1 uncultured Granulosicoccaceae bacterium | reverse complement strand
GAAAGACTGTAATCAGTGCGGCAAATGCTGCATCAGATATGGTGCCGCTGATCTCGCGGTAACCCGGCAGGAAATAGAACACTGGGAGGAATCTCACCCGGAGATATTCCAGTACGTGAGAGATGACAAAATATGGTTTGATCCAGAGTCCGGTGAGGCGTTACAACGCTGTCCGTTTCTTGAGCAGGTAGTAAAGACAAACCCTGATGCACCGCAAAAATACACCTGCAGCATTTACCTGGTCCGGCCCGACGACTGCCGTCAGTACCCGAGTCTAATCACAGAGATGATCAGGGACGAATGCGAGATGATCGAGGCACGCGATATCCGCAACCCGGCCACAGCTCAGATCCAGCTACAGCAAATGTCCAACAGCTAGTCTGCAAGCGGACTATCTAATGAGCAGGCGGCAGTTGGTTTTAATTCAATCGCCCTCACACAGAAGATGCGTATAGGATTGCGCAACGCTCAAAGCTCCCGACTGTCCGACAGGGAGTTTCGAGGGGCTTCATTGCAGCACGACGAAACCAATCCGAAATCACATGTAACACATTGTTCTTATTAACAATATATCTTTAAAATACCACACCTGTACGGGTGAATCGCCTGCACCATACAAAAAAGTAAAGTTCGGGTAACCGTACCGCACACTTCATCGTCGATAATCCGTTCAACCAAACCCCTCGAGATACGCTGTTGTTGCCTACCGTCACTCCCGGAATCCCTGCAAGTCAGCACTGCCTGAAACTCGGCTGTGGCTATTCTATGGTCGGTGATCCCTGTGATTGTGTCCGATCGGCTCTATCGGCAACATTATCCGGCGCAAACGCCGTGGGATACTATCCATATAACGCTGGCACAGAATTCTCGCAGCAAGCGCGCTACCAGTGCTAGATTCAGATGAACCAACAACAGGAACCTCGAACCCTGACGATGAAAGTTCCAAATCACATTCTATCTATCGTGGGGCTGACCAGTTGAATATCCTTCTTGTCGAAGACGACGCTGACACCGCCGAATACGCTGCCAACGGCATGACCCAGGCAGGCCACGTGGTCACTGCTGTGGAGAACGGCAAGGAAGGCCTGGTGCACTGCATGGATACGGAGTACGACGTACTGATCATCGATCGCATGCTGCCCGGTATGGATGGCCTGTCACTGATAAAAGCGGCGCGGGCCTCTGGCGTAAAAACGCCGGTTTTATTTCTGACCGCCTTGTCGGGTGTGGACGACAGAGTCGAGGGATTAGAGGCCGGTGGTGATGACTATCTCACCAAACCTTTTGCATTCTCGGAGTTACTGGCGAGAGTCAACGCACTCGGGCGTCGCCCTGCAGGCTCCGAGGAAACCTCAAAATTGCAGGTAGCTGACCTTACTATTGACTTGCTAAAAAGAACAGTCCGGCGTGGTGACGTAGACATTGAACTACAGCCTAAAGAGTTTTTACTGCTTGAGGTTTTAATGAAGAATGAAGGCCGAGTGGTTAGCCGGACCATGCTCCTGGAGAAAGTCTGGGACTTTCATTTTGACTCTAAAACCAGCGTAGTTGAAACTCACATCAGTCGCTTGCGCAGTAAAATAGACAAACCGTTTGATGTACAGCTTCTGCATACAATGCGTAATATCGGTTACAGCTTACATTTGCCGCGATAACGCGCTGCTTGTTAGCGAATTAACGTTGTGAGCCTATTGAACAAAAGAATCTTCGCGAGCATTCCTTTTAGACTGGGGCTTGCCTTCACTCTGTTCTATCTTGTGTGCTTCACCATCGGCGCCTTTATATTCTATAAAAGCATGCAGGATAGAATCCTCAGCCAAATGGATACAGAGCTCGCGGATCGAAATAACAACATACAGCGAGTCTTCAGAGAAGAAGGACTGGATGCGGTGATCACCGCCCTGCGCATCACAAAGTCTGATAATCCGATGGGCATTGGTATGGGTTACCAGCTAGTTGATGCGGACGGTGAGTTGTTAAGCGGTAATATGTCCGGTTTTGTCTGGAAGCTTGGCTACTATGATGTTAACGGCGAAGCACTTGGACTCAGCGATGAACAACATTTTCGGTTCCTGACTAACGATCTGGGTGAAAACCTGCTGACACTGGGTCTAAACGAGCAGTTGCTCGACGATCTGCGCAAAAACTCTATATCAAGTTTCATACTGACGATGCTTATCACCACCCTGCTCGCAGTTATTGGAACCATGTTACTCGCCTATCGTTCACATAAGCGCATACGCCACCTGGCAACGTTCATGGAAAACGTGGGTCAAGGCAATTTAGATGAGCGTTTGCCTATCAGTTATCGTGGTGATGACATAGACAAACTCTCAAGCAACATGAATAAATCGCTTGGCCTGTTAAAACAGCAAGTAGATGGAATGAAGCAAGTCAGTTTCAATATTGCACATGACCTCAAGACGCCACTGAACAGACTAAGCATTAAACTTGAAGAAGCGATCAGCTATTTAAAACCGGGTGATCCGGCACTGACCAGACTGGAAGTTGCCAGTGATGAGGCCGCACTCATTAACGATACTTTTGAAGCGCTGCTGCGTATAGCACAGATTGAAGCCGGAGCCAGACGCGCCAAATTCAAACACACTAACCTCGCACCGGTAATACTTCGCGCCTGCGAAGTCTACGAAGTTGTTGCCGAAGAAAACGATCAGATCATCAAGCTAGACCTCAAACAACAGAACATTCGTATTTTTGGCGACGAAGACTTAATTCTGCAGATGATTGTTAACCTGATTGAAAATGCCATTCGGCATTGCCCCGCACAATCAGTCATCACCATCAGTGCAGGATTAACCGGCTATACGCCCTGGCTGAGCGTATGCGATACCGGTCCGGGAATTCCGGAAGCAGACCGGGAGCGCGTATTTGAAAGAATGTACCGGCTTGAAACCAGTCGCACTACCAAAGGTTCCGGACTTGGACTGAGCATGGTCAAAGCGGTGGTTGATGTACACAATGGTACGGTAGCACTATCAGATAACCACCCGGGTTTGTGCGTTACGGTGAAATTGCGTTCCGATGAGCTTCCGGCGTAATTCGCGCTTGAGAAATTGCGCGAATAGCATAATCACCTCCCGGAGTTTGGGCGGATCCCGGCATTAGACACTCGATATTGACGCGCCCACAACCCTCGCCTGTATGGCGCACCCCGTTACGACTCAAAATCCCTGATTTTACCCAACCGCTCTTGATTAAAAAAAGTCCACAAAACACCGCAGGCATGGGCTTTTATTCCTCGTGTTCAAGGGAAAACACCGGGTGTTCACCACGCGTAGACTAACCATACAAAAAAGTATGTTTAATGCAAAGCCCCCGACAATCTGGTGTCCGATACTAGCTTCAACAGCAAGACAAACTAACCAAACAAACAGAAGCAAACGGGGAATACCATGGACTACTTAGAAAACGAAGATGACTTCTCAAATGTCGCGGAAACCGAAACCAAGACTGTTGACACCGCCATTGAGACGCCAGACAGCCCGACAAAAAAGAGCACTTCAGATGGATCAAGTGAAAGAGATAAAGACCTTGCGTTGGTCAGAAAAGTTCAAGCCGGAGACACCCGCGCGTTCGATCTGCTGGTACTGAAGTACCAACACAAGGTTGCCGGTCTGATCTCACGGTTTGTTCACGACAAACACGAAGTTCAGGACGTAACACAGGAAACTTTCATAAAAGCCTACCGAGGCCTGAAAAATTTCCGCGGCGACAGCGCTTTCTACACCTGGCTGTACCGAATTGCCGTCAACACCAGCAAGAATCACCTGGTATCGCTTTCTCGCCGCCCGACTAATAATGCTGTCGACACGGAAGACGCAGAGTACTACAGCAGCGCACTCGGACTTAAGGCAGATGTTGATCCTCACAATGAGCTAATGAGCGATCAGATTGCTGAAGCGATCTTAAAAACGGTTAATAGCCTTCCGTATGAGTTGCAAACCGCAATCACACTTCGCGAACAGGATGGCCTTTCTTACGAGGAAATAGCAGAAATAATGAAGTGCCCTATCGGTACAGTTCGCTCAAGAATTTTCAGAGCGCGTGCTGCAATAGATGAAGAGATTCGTCCATTCCTTGATAAGTAGAATGGAAAAACTCACTTAAAATTTGCCCAGTCACCTTAAAGAGGATAAAACACTCGTTACCAATAGAAATTGCAGCCAGATGATTGGCCACTACAGACCATTGTCTGATACCAAACAACGTTACTGCAGGCCAGCGTAGCGAGGGCCAACACAACGAAAGC
>CAZQKJ010000272.1:0-1157 GCA_964593315.1 uncultured Granulosicoccaceae bacterium | reverse complement strand
GCCAACACAACGAAAGCAAGTATCGAAGCCATGGCGTCGCTGCACAACTCAGCCACAAAGGAGTGGTTGCTTAGAGCAGCCCCTTGAGGGACACTCCATGGCAAGAGTCATCTGCATTTCGAAGGTATCATGGCGATCAAGACCTACGGGCTGTCTTTTATGTCACGCTGGCAATCAGCAGTAAATTCAGCGTTGCAAAAAGAGACAACTGAAACCACTGACTTAAGTGCACATCACCCGGCAATGGTAGCGAGCTGCACGGCTTGCGAAACACTGGAGACAGCACTCAAGCAAGACGACGATAGCATTGATATCGCCGATGTGGTCACCAAAGGAGAGTTGCTGACAGACTGCGCACATATGTATATCGCGCTGGCGGCAGCAAAATTCACTGGCAACTCACAGCGAGCCCTGCAACTCGAATCGCAGTTGCGCTACTCGGTCTGCGACCCCTTGTGGGCTAAAGCTCTGCTTCATTTTGACAACGACCACATCACTATCCCCTATAGGCAATACCAGTCTCTGGATGACTTCACCCTGCCCCTGAGTCATAGAGTGCGTAATAGCGTGAGCCGTAGCGAACCCGCACCGCGGCCAGACAATGCCGGACACCCGCAGTCAATTCCCTCCGCTGTTAATCCAACTGAAAAAGAAGCCAGTGATCACTGTAAAATTGCCTTTGTATCTGATTGGGGAACAGGTACTCCATTGGCCAAAAATGTGATGCGCGGCATTGCAAGGCAAAAGCCGGATATAGTCATTCACCTGGGTGATGTTTACTATTCAGGCACTAAAAAAGAAATGCAGGACCATTTCTTAACGATTGTAAGAGAATACTTACCCGCCGAGACCGCGGTATATAACCTTGCCGGCAACCACGACCTCTATGCAGGTGGCGCTGGCTACTACTGGTTAATTGATGAACTGGGACAACCGGCCAGCTACTTTTGTCTACGAAATGATCACTGGCAGATCTTATCAATAGGAGCTCCTCCGGAAGTGGGCGATCCTAAATCCGCATTGAGCGCCATACCCGCGATAGATTCTAAAGAAATCCAGTGGCACCAACACAAACTCAACACTGCCGCAGGGCGGAAAACTGTTATGTTGTCGCACTATCAGTTATTCACTGCGTCGGGCAATATCGGCCGCACCGA
>CAZQKJ010000271.1:0-5541 GCA_964593315.1 uncultured Granulosicoccaceae bacterium | reverse complement strand
TCGCAGCAGGATTCCAAACAGTGCCGTTGATCAATGTAGAACGCGAACAGTTACACGGTGGCAGAGTTTTGAGGCATTGTCTTTTTAATGGCGAAGCTCCGATGAGCTACCGTTACTTCATCGATCAACTAGGCAGGTCACAGGCCTTCAGACAGGAGTTTAATGCGTTGCTCGCCAGCGCTAGTTACAACGCTTTTCGTTTTGAGACACCGGTTTTATCCAGCAAAACTATGGATGAGGCCTTTGAGTTTGTTTTAATCAATGCCCCCAGTCTTTCTGGCGGTACTGCAGACGCGCACACATTTGCAGAACACTTTTCCAGCCAGGAGCCGATTGTTAAATTCAAAAGCCTCGGTGCTGATGCAACATTGCTTGCACCCTCCCCAGTTACATCAATCACCTCTGACCTCAGCTGTTACAAACATCTGGCGAGTTTTGTGCGGAGTGCACCTGTGACACAAATTGACGCACTGTGGAAAATGGTGGGTAATGCGCTGCAAAACAACAGCGGACTGCTTTGGTTTAATACCGAAGGTAGCGGAGTGGCGTGGTTACACATACGACTAGATACACGGCCCAAGTATTACGGGTATTCGCCTTACAAAGTGATCTGATACACGTGTGTCTGCAGTGCAGATTGGCTGGATATGCGCTTGAGTTTCCTGCTTCGGCGCTATGAATAGATCCTGTTAGCGACTGTCACCAGGGAAAAGAAATTTCCTGAATAGTGCTTTGTTTTCCTTTACCACCTTGAGTGCTAAGGGTAGTGTTTTCTCTTTAAATTGCCATCACGAATCGATACGATCGGCGATTGCCAGTATTCGGTACATATCACGCAAAACCGGTTTCTCAATCAGTTTTCCATCGATCACTACCAGGCCGGTATCCGCTTCTTCAAACGTTTTTGTTACACGCATCGCCCGGTCGATCTCATCGGCTGTCGGGGTAAAAACTTCGTTTAACGCTGCAATTTGCTTTGGATGAACTGACCCTTTACCTGAAAACCCGAGGGCTTTGGCTTTTCTGGCCTCAATTGCCATACCCTCAGGGTCTTCAAGATCAAGGTATGGCACATCGATGACATCTATCCCGGCGCTGGCTGCAGCATGGACGACTCTCGAGCGTGCATACAACAATGGTTCCCAGGCGTTCTGACAACGTAGCTCTGCTGCCATATCTACGCCGCCAAAAAACAATGCATCTATGCGATCGCTGCTGTGAGCAATTTCAAAGGCCGCTTGTAAACCCTGGTTTGTCTCTATGATGACATGCAAGCGAGTGTTATGGCCTCGTTCGTTTAAGAGATCGTCGAGCCATGCAACTTCTTCCGGCGTGCGGACCTTGGGCAGCATTAATGCCGGTGGTGGTGTCTCCGTGGCAAGCACGGCCTGCACATCGGCAAGACCAAACGCCTCACGCAGGCAGTTGATGCGTACAATGCGCTCTACGCCATCATCTTCCTGTGCTTGCTCAAACAGCGCCAATGCGGATTTTCTGGCGGCGTCTTTATCTTTTGGCGCTATGCCGTCTTCCAGTTCTACGCAGACGATATCGGTACCGGATGCCAGTGCTTTGGGGAACATATCCGGCCGCTGACCCGGTGAGAATATAAAGCTTCGGCGTGGTCTCACTCTATTGGTTGAGGTTTGTGAGTCGTTTTGAGTTTTCATGATTTTGCTTTTGTTTGTCTGCCAGGAAAACCAGATCTGACTTTTGCAGATCTGATATCGTCGGGTGTCTGTACTTGTAGTTGTGTGTCCGTATCCCAGTGAGAACGATCTATTAACCCGATAGCGATATTCTCATTATAACTATGAGCACGGGCGGAAGATGATATGCGACCGACAGGCGTGCCGTTTGTATCGGTAACCGGCCAGACCTCCATCATGGAAGGCAAGGCATCACCATCAATAGTAATCGAGTGTATCTGACGTGAAGGTTCGGACTTATTACGCAATGCATTCAGTGCAAGGCAACCGGTTTCGCGGTCAAGGTTACAAAAGTGCCCCAAGCCTGCTTTGGTGCTTTGGAACTGGTTGGAAGATTCATTTTCAGTGACTAAAGCCTACCACGGAGGTTAGTCTTAACAAAAAGCTGTTGGAATAATCCGCTGGCGCTTGCTTTGTCGTTTGTCAGTGACGTATCAACTCCACTGGCAAATCTTTACAGTTTTTCTGCTTTCCATTCTTTTCAGTATTAATCAAGAATAACAGTACCTTTAGGGCTGGATAGCTCAAAGGCCAGCGCTTGCTGATCAGCTTTTACTACACTGGCCAAGTGGTCAACCTGCAGTTGTGTCAGAAGACTGTTTAGTGCATCCGGGTCCGGGTGAGACAAAAGCACCTTGCTCAGTGAAACACCAAGATTCTGCTGACCGGAACTTGGATGTGGACCCGAAGACCATTCAATAAATGCCGGCAATAACGCGTTTTCCGGCAGATGGCCATCAGCGGGTACAGTCAGTCTCCACGAACGATCACCCCTAACGAAGGTAACAATCTCGCCCAGATCCACGGGACTGGTCTCAACCAGACTATCCAGATTATTAGTACTGACCACCCAGCAGAGCGCACGTGGTCGTTGTAACAATCTGGCTTTAGTGTTTGGATTGTCGAGCGTAAACCATCGCATTCGTCCGGGGTCTGGTGCGTCGGGATCGATACTAATTAGCTCAAGAAAGCTCTCGTTGCCAGATTGCATCACGCAGTTGTGGGTACTCATCAAGTCGTGCTTACTACCCGCAGGCACTTCAACCCCCAGCTTTTCCTGCAGGCCCCTTACTCCCTGGGCCAGTGAATCGCAGCCGATGGCAAAGTGATCAATTTTGTTATTCATGATTATGTCCCTCAAAGCATGTCTCCGTGCAGACTGATTTTCTATTCGAGCAAAATCCAAAAAATATGGCACCACGCCCGCTATTTTAACTGGTGATTATCAGAGAGTGATAATATGCTAATTGAGAGATCACGGTACCAATTTATGACGTCATCAGACCCCACCACAGACCCGTTCGACCCGCTGGCGAAAGAGCAGGAGCTCCGCCATGAGTCTGAAAACTGGGACACCTCCGAACCGGAAGATGCAAGGGATGACGATATACCCGTTATTGACCTAAGTGACTACTTCACCAGCGGTTCGGATGAAGCACTGGACACCGTAGCCACTCAACTGAAAGTGGCTTGTGAAGAAACCGGCTTCATTTCAATTATCGGACATCAAATCCCTGTTAAAGACCTGGATGCAACCTTTGACTTTGTAAAGCAGTTTCATGCTTTGCCACTGACAATTAAAAATACAATCCTGATGGATCGTCCCGACTGGCCGGTCGGTGGTATGGGATATTTGCCGCTAAAAAATACAAAACTACCGGCGCGCGCTACCGGCAATGTGAATGAGGCATTTATTATCAAGTGTGATGATCAACTGTCAATGGATGACAATCAGTGGCCCGATGAAAACTCCCTGCCGGAATTTCGGACGCACATAGAACGCTACGCGCAACATATGGTGCAGCTTGGAAAACGCTTATTGCCAATTTATGCGCGCGCTCTTGATATGCCACCCAACTTTTTTGACGATGCGTTTACCGATCCACTGTATCGGCTAAGAATGACACACTATCCGCAGGTTGAACGCGATCCGGACAACGCATTCGGTATTGCTCCACATGTAGATACCTCTTTTTTCACCATACTGGCGCAAGACCAGCCTGGTCTAACTGTGTTTAGTGAGCGTCGAAAAGTTTGGGTCAAAGCACCCGCGGTAAAAAACTCATTCGTTGTAAATACAGGCGAGCTGCTCAAGCAGTGGACAAATGATCGCTTCCTCAGTACCCGGCACTTTGCAAACAATAATACCGGCAACGATTCACGTTACTCTATTCCTTTTTTCTTCAACGCAAACCCGCACTATGTAATGAGCTGTGTGCCGAGTTGTCATGATGAGAATAATCCCCCCAGATATCCGCCGATTTCTTATTCCCAAAGTCAGGGTGTGGTACAGGGAGAGTAATCATTCACCCGATGCAAATGCCGCGCGGCAGGCCGCCTCGCAAAACTGGACGCCGATGGTAAACTGCGATTGAAGCGCAAAGAGTGATTCGACACCCGAACAGAAAAGCAGGCCAACCAAGATCGTATACGTGTGGTGCGCCATTTAAAGAAAATAGAGAGAATTCTATAACCGTTGCTAGGTAATCAAAGAGAGGAAGTCATGAAGAAGACAGATACACCCAAGATCTCACGACGCAAATTTATCGCCGGAGGTGCAGCTGTAGTAGCCGCTCCTGCGATTCTCACCAGTACGCGCGCTTATGCCGCTAATCCAACCCTGAAAATTGGTCACGTTAGTCCGCGGACTGGCCCTTTGGCAGGCTTTGCTGAGGCTGATGACTATGTACTTGAGGCCATAGCAAAGCAGTTCACGGCGGGCTTGGCTAACAACGGAAAGAACTGGACAGTTGAAATTATTTCCAAAGACAGCCAGTCCAACCCTAATCGCGCCGCTGAAGTTGCAGCGGATCTGATACTGGGAGATGAGGTTGACATTATGGTAGCGGCTTCTACACCGGATACCGTCAACCCGGTTTCTGATCAGGCTGAGGTGAACGAGGTACCGTGTATTACTACCGATTGCCCCTGGCAACCGTATTTCTTTGGCAGAAATGGCGTACCGGGTGAAGGTTTCGAAAACACCTTCCATTTTTTCTGGGGTCTTGAAGACGTAATAGGATCATTCCTGGAAATGTGGGACGCAAGTGGCGCTGCAAAATCGGTTGGCGGCCTTTTCCCGAATGATGCTGATGGCAATGCATGGGGCGATGCAGAGAACGGATTACCCAAGCCGCTGGCAGCTGCGGGTTATGATCTGGTAGACCCGGGCCGTTATCAGCCTCTGTCTGATGACTTTTCTAATCAGATTGCGGCATTCAAAGAGGCAAACTGCGAGATTGTCACAGGCAATATGATTCCACCTGACTTTGCTACTTTCTGGTCGCAAGCGGCACAGCAGGGTTTCAATCCAAAAATAGTCACGATTGGAAAAGCGCTGTTGTTTCCTTCAATAATTGAATCACTGGGCGACCGTGGTCCAGGACTGACATCAGAAGTGTGGTGGTCTCCAGCACATCCGTTTAAATCTTCTCTAACCGGTGCCAGTGCTCAAGAACTCGCGGATGGTTACACCAGCACAAGTGACAGACCGTGGACACAACCGATTGGGTTCAAACATGCGTTGTTCGAAGTAGTAGCAGATGTTATCTCGCGGGCAGTAGATCTTGAAGATCCAGCAGCGATTGTTGAATCTATCAAAACAACCAGCCTTAACACTATTGTGGGGCCTGTTGACTGGTCTAAAGGTCCGATGAATAACGTCACGAAAACACCTTTGGTTGGGGGACAATGGCAAAAAGAGGGTGATGCGATAGATCTAAAAATTGTAGCTAACGCCCGCGCACCGGAAATTCCACTGACAGGTAGTCTTAAGTTACTTTAGTTTTAAGTCCGGAATATCGTCAGCAGCATGAATGACACTTCAACAAAA
>CAZQKJ010000270.1:0-5557 GCA_964593315.1 uncultured Granulosicoccaceae bacterium | reverse complement strand
TTGCATGTCTACGAGAAAGCACAACAGTCATCTGCATCGGAAGTGATCATTGCTACAGATGACAAGCGTATTGCAGAGGTGGCAGAAGATGCAGGTGCCACAGTCTGTATGACTTCACCTGACCATCAGACAGGTACAGACCGGCTCACGGAAGTAGTGAACCACTACGGTTGGCCTGAGGATACAGTGATTGTTAATGTGCAGGGAGATGAACCGTTGATTCCGGTATCCTGTATTGAGCAGGTAGCGACCAATCTTATCGCTAATACCAGAGCCGTTATGGCAACATTGGCCACACCTATTACAACTGCAGAAGAGTACAACGATCCAAATGTGGTTAAAGTGATGTTTGATACGAACGGTATGGCAATGCTTTTCAGTCGCTCCGGAATACCGTTTTACAGAGATGGTGAATACGGGGTTCCGACTCCCGCTTACAGGCATCTTGGTATCTATTCTTACAGGGCAGGTTATCTTACTAACGTCTATGGCTCGCTTGCGGAGTGTAAGCCTGAGGTGGCGGAAAAGCTTGAGCAACTACGTGTATTGCACAACGGTGATGGAATTCATGTTGATGTTGCCCTTGATCGCCCCGGGCCCGGTGTTGATACGCCAACCCAGCTGGAAGAAGTCGAGTCACTCATTCGAGACGGGAGCTGAGTGTGGAGTGGAAAATACTCAAGCAGGAAGAATCGTTTAGCGGATTCTTTAAATTGCATAGTTACACCATTGAACATGCTTTGTTTAATGGTGGCAGCGGAACTATTAAGCGTGAGGTACTGCAGCGAGGTCATGCAGCGGCGGTCATGGTGATTGATCCTGCGACGGATTCAGTCTTGTTGATAGAACAGTTTCGAGCCGGTGCGATGAGCACTGGCCATAATCCGTGGTTGCTGGAATTTGTTGCCGGTATGGTGGAGGCCGGTGAAAGCAGCGAGCAGGTAGTCAGGCGTGAAGCCTATGAAGAGGCAGGTGTAACGCTTGATCATGTCCATTTTGTACAGACCTACTTCCCGAGCCCTGGCGGGAGTGCGGAGACTATCGATCTTTATTGGGCCACTGCAGATTTATCCAAAGCCGGTGGTGTATTCGGTCTTGAATCGGAGGGTGAAGACATTCGCTCCAGTATCTGTAGTTTTGATGAAGCGATGAAAATGCTCGATGATGGCTTAATCAACAACTCCGTCACGATGTTGCTGTTGCTATGGTTTGATCGTTTTCGCCGTCGTGCCATGTAGTCGGTACAGAAAAAGGCGGCTACACCATTCAAAATTAAACGCCACCGCTGATCACAGCCCTATTTCCAGGCGGGTGCCAGATCGCAACAGTGCGATGTAGTTCACAATTAGATCATACCGGGTTGAGCAAAAACGCTGGCGGCACTGTAGCGCGAGCTATACAGGCACTGTGTCACGCCTTCTGTGTCAATTATTCGACTGCCTTACCGATATACCGGAGACGAGAAAGAAAAATAAAGGTGACGTCCGTGATTGCGGTCGCACCAAACGGTGGAGTGGAATGGCGAATACAGTTGACCTAAGGGTTGTTGGAGTGAAGGAAGGCATCCAGCGCGAGGAGATGCTCAAGGCATTGGTGGATGCATTTAAGCAGGATGAATCCGCTTTTACAGACCTCCTCGATGCTGCCTATGGTATTACTCCGTTGTACGTTGCTCAGTCCAATGTGGATGTGCTCACTGCTGAAGAAGGCCGAAAACAGCTTGAAAGTGTCGGCCTGATTTGTAGTGTTATCTCTGATGTGGTCGGTGGTCTCGGTACTGCATCAGGTGCCATGACTGATGCTGCCAATGACAGTGTTGATTCTGTTGTTGACTCTGCGAGCAGCACTGAACCTGAACTGCCGGATCTCGATACCTCAGTGGAAAGCCTTACGTCGGATGAAAATCCTTCTGAGAACGGTGTTGCCGGTGCAGCGTTGGGAGCAATAGCGGGAGCTGCGGGATTGGCTACAGCGAAGGGCTCTGATGCGCTGGATAAATTATCTGATCTGGCGGGTTCAGATGAGTCTTTAGATTTAGAGGCCAACACTGATGATTCGTCCGTCAGTGCAACGACAGAAATGTCAGCTGAAAAGTCTGAGCTGGATATTGACAGTCTGGGGGATCTCGAATTTTCCGACGATCTTGGCATCAAAGACTCAGCGGCCATTGGCGCTACTGCAGGTCTGTCTGCTGGCAAGAAAGAAACAAACTTTGATGCAGCATCGGATTTTGATGATGATCTGGATGGTGCGGGCACTGGT
Organism: uncultured Granulosicoccaceae bacterium; assembly: GCA_964593315.1. Taxonomy (GTDB): domain Bacteria; phylum Pseudomonadota; class Gammaproteobacteria; order Granulosicoccales; family Granulosicoccaceae. The sequence goes on along the minus strand of CAZQKJ010000270.1, from coordinate 3,295 downwards.
GTAGATATATCTTTGAATCGTGCCAAAGCGAAGCCTGAGATAGGTAAGGTTATCGATGGTCTCGATTTTACAGATGAGAATGTCGGTGAAGGTTTTGCGAACGCTGAGTCTTCAGATGCAGATGACAAAAGTGCTGACGACGCGGTTGGATCAAGTGCAGATGCTACAGCAGACACTGAAGAATTTTCGTTAGATAGCGAGTCTGAAGCAGACAAGCCGGTTGAAGTTAAAGCCAAAACTGATGTACCCGAAGCATTCGCAGATCTCGACTTTGGAGACCTTGAAGCTGATCTTATAGATCCGGCTCCGGCAGAGAAGTCGCCAAAGAAGGAACCGGTAGAGCTTGACGATGGTGGTTTATCTCTAAGCAGTGATGAGTCAGAACCACTCACTGCTCCGAAAGCCAAGAGTGATCCTCAGGCTGCTGATGATGGCGGGCTGAGTCTTGATACTGGTGAAGCAGTGGCGCAGGACGACAAGCCTTCTGTTGCTCTCGACGCAGAAAAGAACGAGGCTGCTCCATTAGACACAACTGCGGTTACTGACGAGGCACCTGTACCGGAACAGCCTGAAGCGGCTAAGAATGAATTATCGTTGAATGATGAATCACAGGACGATGTGGTACACACAGAGGCGAAAGCACCTGCTACCCCAATAGAGGACGAAGCTCCGGATCAATCGCCTGAGCTTGCAGCTGGCAATGATGATTTACAGATTGCTATGCCAGTATCTGAGGAGCCTGACACCAAGGCAGATTCATCTTCGGAGAGTGATAGCAACGCGGCAGGCGTAGTTGCAGCTGCTGCTGCCGGTATAGCTGCTGCAGCTATTACAAAGGACGACAGTGATCAAGGCTTAAAAAATCAGGATGCTGACGCTGAGGATTCGAACGATGTTGATCCATTGGGTGCTTTGTTGTCAGATCTTAGTAGCAAAGCGAACGTTGTCGAGAATGTAGCTCCTGAATTATCTGACGCTCCGCTGCCGAGTGTGAGCAATGATGCGGGTGATGCAGCTGTAGATTCAAGCATAGGCAGTGCTGCAGATATTGATGAATCTGCAGGTCTTGAAGGTGTAGATGACTTCAAGGAATTAACGATGCCTAGCGCTGTTAAGGATGAGCCTGCGTCAAAGGAAAAAGGCGCCTCTGGCGGGCTGGTACTGGGAGCGCAGATACCTGCGGCAGCACCCACAGTTACACCTGAAGCAGATCTAAAAAAAGTGAAAGATGCAGCGGCCACGATTGAAGAGATCGATGGTGTTGATCCTGTACTGCCAGCGGCTGAAACAACTACTGGCAAAGCAAAGAAAGGCGTGAAAAAGTCTGCAGCAAAGTCAAAGCCAGTAGCCCGCAAGCGCATGGATTCTAAAAAGCTGCTGGCAGCGGTTGCAGGGACTGCACTGCTGGTTGGTGGTGGTACTTTTGCTTTCCAGAATAAAGATGCGCTTCTCCCGGCATCCAGCGATGAGCCGATTGCAGTCGCTAACATCAAGCCGGTGAATATTCTGAATGGCGGATCACCGCAACTAACTATGAAGACAGGTGATATTTCCAATAGCACCGATCTTGAAGAACTATCTACTGAAGAACTGCTGGTAAATCTAAGTGTCAGTTCAAATGCTAACAGCATTGTCGAACTGGAACCGTACTTCCTGGATACCGTCAGTCCTACCAGAAGCGGCCCCAGATTTGGAGCAGCTGTACCTGCTGAAAGCGAACGTATGGTAGGTATTAAAAGCCGAGTGCCACATCCGGCTGACAAGTACTTTGATGATTGGTCAAATCGTGAAGCAGATTTGTCCTTGTTTTTGGCACTACTCGATTCTTTGATCGAGAAAGACGATCTGTCAGTAGCGCAGCAACTCAGTGACCGAGCCAAGGACAAGTTGTTTGCAGTAATGAGTGGTCAGCGTCTGGCACGTGCCTATAGTGAAATTGGTAAGAATCAAGAAGTATCATCCATCATGGCTCTGGCTTCTCGTGATACCTACGCTATCAAGAGTGCTGAAGAGCGAGTGCTGGCAATTTCAGACTATGCTCTGACCGAGCAAGCGTTGGGTCTGAACGAAGACTCTATGGATACCTTTTTGAAAACTTCTATTCTGGCTCGCAATCTTGTTAAGCCGGAGCACAGGACGGTAGCACTTAGTTCGGCGGCACGCTACTTCCAGCTGTCAGGTCGTGAAGCTGAGGCACAGCAACTGTTAGACGAATCACTGCAGGCGAGCCGATCACTGCCACAGAATACTGCTGCACGTGATCTGGCGACTCGATATATTGCACTATCAGAGGCGCGTATGGGGCTTTTCAATCAAGCGCTAGAGCACACCAAACTGATTGTCGATCCTTTCGCTGCAGTATCTGCTTATCATGGTATCGCACTAGCCATTGAACATGCCGGCGACGAAACTAATGCTCGTAAAGTACTGAATATGGCTTATCGTGCCGGTAGTGAGATTGAAGACAAAGAGGAACGCGATATACTGCTTTCTAAGGTGGTTTTAGCCAGCGAGACCGAGTAACGCTGCATAGTGATGCACGGAGCCAGGAAGCTACCACATGAAGCCATGCATGAGCGAGCCGAATAAAGATACTATGGATAAGGAAACTATCATTCAGAATAATTCTGTCATCGCGACTGTCGCGCAGTTGTCATTAACAGCAATAGTCCTGGTTGGCCTTTCGGCGTGCGGTGGTAGTGCCTCTAACCCGGTACAAAATTCCAGTCCTGAAGCCGTGCCGGCACCGGGTACGCTGCCGTCTGATATCGGACAGGGAGCCGCTACGGATGCTCAGCCTGATGCACAGATTGATGGAGTGCCCGATACGCCGGTAGAGTCTGGCTCCTCTGGCGGTGTCGCCGGGCCAGATGCGGAATTTGTAGTCGATTCCGAGGTGATCGCTAATGCAGCTAATGTTGGATGTTTGGCAGACCCGGCCACTTTTAGCAATACCATGCTTCAGCTAATTAATACTGCACGCCTGGAAGCTCGTATGTGTGGCGTTGAACTACACAACGCAGTTGATGTACTGGGATGGAGTGATCAATTGGCTGCAGCTGCAAGAGCGCATGCCACCGATATGTCATCAAACAATTTCTTCTCTCACGATGGATCCGACGGTCTTGGAGTGTCTGACCGAGCAGATGCAGCAGGCTATGCATGGCGTGCTGTAGGAGAAAACATTGCAGCGGGTCAAACTGATATGGCGATTGTGCATCAGGACTGGCTTGATAGCCCGAGCCACTGTGTCAATGTAATGGGTGATTTATTTACCGAGGCAGGGGCCGCCTGT
>CAZQKJ010000269.1:0-5565 GCA_964593315.1 uncultured Granulosicoccaceae bacterium | reverse complement strand
GTGCCGCAGGGCATCCGACAGTACCGGTGTGGTAGTGCGATTGACTGGTTGTATTCCGTCGATAAGCTTTTGGGTTGCTGAGTATCCCTGAGCGATGAGTTCCAGTGCTCGTAGTACACCTTTGTTGCCTGCCATGGGGCGGCACTGTTGAATGCCGAAAGCGTGAATTACCATGGCAGAACATCTGTCACCGGATTCATTGGCCTGCCACAGCACTTGTGCCGCGCTGAGTGCGGCACTGACAGAACGCAGTTGCTCGCTGCCAGTGAACATAAGTGGCCGCAGATCTACCACGACTGTTGAGATGTGTTCGCGTTCTTCGCGAAATAGCCGTGTGTACGGTTCGTTGCTGCGTGCTGTGACGTTCCAGTCGATGTGTCTTATGTTATCGGCCGGGTTGTATTGCCGCAGGTCTATGAACTCGAGGCCCTGACCCCGTCTTTTTCCTGTGCGCTGGCCGGGGAAGTCACTGCGACCGATAACCGATGTGCTTCTGTGTCGTATTACATCGTGACGAGCATCAATTAGGGCCTGCAGGCTAAGTGATACCCGCGGGCTTTCAGTAAGTGAGTGATCGGTGGTCTGGATCATCGCTACACCACAGTAGTTGAGTCCAGGATATTGTGTACCAGCTCGCGACTGGTGAGACCCTGCGCTTGCGCATGGTAGTTCAGGATGATTCGGCCGCTCAGTATATCCGGTGCCAACACGCTGATGTCTTCCGGTGTTGTATGATCTCGTCCGTCAAGCCACGCTCGTGCCTGTGCCGCTCGCGCCAGGAATATGGAGCCTCTGGGGCTTGACGGATGTTCTACAACGGCAGCATCAGCACCGGCTGAACCATAGCCGCGAGTGGCTGTGACTATTCTGACTATGTAGTCTCGTACTGCATCACTGATAAAAATATTTTGTGCTGCAGTTCGGGCGTTAACGATATCTTCAGTCTGTAGCGGAGTGGTCAATGTGTCAGGTATGCCTTCACGGTCTTCGTTTAAGGCAAGATCCAGTATCTTGTGTTCAAGGTCCGGGCTGGGCATAGACACTTCAATAAAGAACATAAACCGGTCAAGCTGAGCCTCAGGCAGAGGGTATGTGCCTTCATGTTCAATGGGGTTTTGCGTAGCCACTACAATAAACGGATCATTGAGCGGAAAAGTACTGCCGGCGGCCGAGATTTGTTTTTCTCCCATCGCTTCGAGCATGGCGCTTTGAACTTTGGGTGGCGCGCGATTGATCTCATCAATCAGCACAACGTTATTGAATAATGGTCCGGGTATAAAGTGAAAACTGCCGTTGTTGGGTTGATAGACATTGGTGCCGGTGAGATCTGCCGGTAGTAAATCCGGGGTAGCCTGGATTCGGACAAACTCTGCGTTAACCAGTGAAGCAAACTGCTTTACCGCACGGGTTTTCGCAAGGCCCGGGGAGCCTTCTATCAAAACGTGTCCGTCGGTGATGATGGCGACCAGCAGGCGTTCTATTAAACGGTGATGTCCGATTAACCGGTCCTGCAATGCCTGGCGTACAAACGCAAAGCGGTCGTGCAACGCATTGACGTTAATCGTGGACGGGTGCGAATGATCGTTATTGATGGCAGAGTGCTCTGTAGCGGTGTGTATCTCTGGGCTCGATGTTGGGAAGTCTGGTGTTGTATTCAATTCACTATGGCCTCTGACATCGTGCACTGTTGTTTTGAATGACAGTACAAAGCTATTCGCCGAAAAAATTCACTGGCTCGGCTAAGACCAGCTCACGATTTTCCTCCTGCCAGCCATCAGTGCCGTCAGGGTACCAGAATATAATTTCGTAGCCCCACTGTAACGCGCGCCTGGCAGCATTCCAGCTTTGCCAGCAATCAGATGTACAGTAAAATAGCAGCGGAGCTTGCCGGTTGTTGTTGGTTAGCAACTGGAGGTTTCTCCGAAAATAACTCACGTGCTCATCTTCTATATGACCGCGACCGACTTCAGGTAGCCAGGTAGAGCCCTCAATGTGTTTGTGGGTCTCGTTGGTCTGCCAGGTTCCGTCAAACGGGTCATGACCAAGTCCGCGTGGCGGGTAGACATCGATAAAGATAACCTTGTCGGTGCTATGCAGTGCTATTGCCCTGGAAGTGGAGACTGTCTCGGTGCCGGGGTTTACCGTGGGTACCGCGCGTCGGTAGCGCTCCATCCGAAAGCCGGTGGTTGAATCAACGCCTTTTGGTAGCGGAGTGTTCACTGGCGAGGGAGAGTAACCAAGCGCTGTAGCAATTGATTCATCAGCTATAGCGATATTGACAGTTATCGGACCAACAAAAAACACGAGCAGCAATGCTATTGTCAGCGCTGGCACTGAACAGGTTTTTTTGGGCTGTTTGTTGATTGTAGTCTTTACCCGTTGTCCTCTCACAGACAGGATAAAGCAAAACTGAGAGGGAGAGAGATGAATTTGGGCAAAAACCAGCACTATTCATAACAAGTGGCTCAGTCATGTAGGGGCGCATCCGCCATTATCGGGCTTTCATGTGTGCTGCTGCCTGTCGATGCGGCACACGAACGCGCTGACCACACTGGCCGCTGCAAATTGCTAAACCTGCTGACAGTTTGCTACCCATTGCAATACCCAGGGCAATACCCAGGGCAATACCCATTGCTGACCCGATCACCATGGCAACAATGGTGACGAAAAATCTGGATGAGGCGATGCCGCCCTGTGACCGAATTTTGTTTTTCTCCGGAAGTTCGGCGGGCATTGTCAACGAGTACCAAGTTCCTGCAACCACGGAAAACCGTGACGCGAAAACAATCTGCAGAAAAAAAAGAACCGCTGGCGCTGGGATTCGAGTTTGATATCACAGCCTGATAAATTGGGAATTTAACCGATCCGTTGCGACCGGTGTGCTCTATAATTGCTAACTGGGTGCTGGTCAGCTTAGGCAAAATATGGTGTAGTAACGAGTCGCAATATCAATTAACGAGGAATACATGTCAGCACAGTTGAGCGCTCCAGGACAGAGGAAACTCTCACTCTATTTACTGCCTGCGCTGGTTACCGCGGCTCTGGTTCAATTGGCGGTTGTCAGCACCGGTCACAGTCACGGCGATGTGCAGCCTCAGGCAGTGGATACAGAGGGTCTGGAGCCGACGGGTGAAGACTTTCTGGAAGAAAATCCGTACCGTTTGAAAGGCGGTGAGCAGTACGAACTCGCGATCAAGATCGGTGCATCTGGCTACAACCAGAACTGCGCTCGTTGCCACGGCCTTGAAGCCATATCCGGTGGTATCGCACCAGATCTCAGACTGCTTGAAGATGGTATCTTTGGTGATGAATGGTGGTTGGAGCGAGTACGTAAGGGTTATAGTCAGAATGGCGCCTACAAAATGCCGCCGTTTGAATCACTGTTGAGTCAGGAAGCTATCTGGGCAATCCGCTCTTATGTTGAAACGCAGCCCAAGTGATTTTGAATAAATTATTTTTCAATTGCACGGTAGCGTTATTTGCCGCGCAACTGTTCTGTGTTTCACTGGTGCAGGCTCGGCCGATTGATGAGGTCACGGACAGTGGCTATATCACTGTATTCGTGTACTCAGATTATGCTCCTTATTCGTGGCAAGATGAGAACGGCGAGCTTCACGGTATTGATGTAGAGATTGCCAGGCACTTTGCGGAAAGTCTCGATGTCGAAATCCGCTTCCTGGTGCGCGGTGCAGACGAAAACGTCGATGATGACTTGCGGGTAAACCTGTGGAAGGGTGATCTTATCCATCGTAAGGTGGCCGACGTAATGATGCATGTGCCGTATGATCGTGAGCTTGATACTCGCAATGAGTTTATTGTGCTCATGTCACCATACTTTCTCGAGGAAGTCGCAGTTGTGGCCAACATTGAGAAATTACCAAAGGTAGAGACCTTTGGTCGGTTCCTGAATACACCTATTGGTGTGGAGCTCGACACTGTGGGGGATTTCTTTTTATCCAACGCTTTTCGTGGCCAGTTGCATGGTTCTATTCGTCGTGGACGCACCTTTGAAGACGTAGTGCGGCTCTACAAAGAAGGAACTGTCCCGGCGGCAATGGGGTCGAAGGCTCAGATGGAGTGGATTGCCAGACAGGCAGAAAGCACGCAGTCTGATATCTTTCAACCGCCTATGCCGGGTATAGTGCGTAAAAGCTGGCCGGTGGGTATTGGAATAAAACATGATAGTCGTGATTTGGGCTATGCTTTAACCGATGTCGCCACCGATCTGATCAACAGTGGGGAGATGGAGAAAATCACTTCCAGATACGGTGTTACTTTTGCGGCACCGGCTTACTGACACTACCTGCGTGTTCGACACAAATTCGTTGCTGTTGTAGTTAAAATATCGTCTGGAGGGGCGCATGAACGGCAAATGGTTAAACAGAGATTTCACGGCACTTACCACTTTACTGGCCAGAGTATTCACCAGAGTACTGACTAAGTTGTCGGCCAAACTACCGGCCAAACTACCGGCCAGGCTACCGGCTCAGGTGCTGGCGATTACCATACTCACTGCCGGCAGCTCTATTGCCAATGGTGCGGATACCACTGAATCTTATCAATTGCCTGATGATCCACTGGACTCGGTCATGTGGGAGAGCATGGCGCAACGTTTTTTTCCCGGTGAGGTTGTTTTTGATCAGCGCGTGGTAATCAATGCGCCACATGATGCGGAAGATCAAATGCAGGTGCCTATTACTGTTGATGCCACAGCGCTTGAAGATGTAGAAGAAATTGTCGCTGTTGCCGATTTGAATCCGATACCTCATGTGCTCACGTTACGTCCACTGAGGGCACAACCGTTTATTGGTTTTCGCATAAAGCTTGAGCAAGCCTCACCAGTTAGGGTGGGTGTTAAAACTCGTGATGGTGTCTGGCACGTTAACGCAGCTCTGGTGAATGCAGCGGGGGGTGGTTGTACTGCACCCGCGTTGGCCCATGGTCAGGAGAACTGGGTTAAAACGCTTGGGCAAACTCGTGCCATCACAAGGCGCGAAGGACTGGATCTGGCAAGATTATCTTTGCGTATGCGCCACCCGATGGATACCGGTCTGGCACCTGGAATACCGGTGTTTTATATGAACTCCTTAAAGGTAACGGCAGCGGATGGGACCGCGTTGGCTGATATCGAGATGTTTGAGCCGGTGAGCGAAAACCCGACGCTTACTATAAAACCGCTGGTGGGTGATAACGTCGACGAGTTACTGGTCTACGCACGCGATACAGAAGCCAATGAATTCAATTTTTCATTGCCTGTGCCTGCGACTATTGACAACTGATGATCCGTTCACGCCCATTGGCAGGCCCATCTTATTCAAGAAGAAAAGTACTGGGATTACTGGCCGGCGGTGCAGCCTGTGCCTGTTGTGGTGGAGTGCATGCCAACAAGCTCGCGTATGGGCTGGCGGCGACAGAAATAGCCAGCGGCACCTGGGCAGTACATGGTGAGACCCAATACTTTACCCTTGAAAACGGTGGCAATATTGTTAATACAGCCTTCGTAGAGGTGCCAGATGGTGTTGTGGTCATTGATACCGGTCCCTCAAAGCGTTACGGCGAAGCACT
>CAZQKJ010000268.1:0-5599 GCA_964593315.1 uncultured Granulosicoccaceae bacterium | reverse complement strand
AAAGCCGCCTGCGGACAAGTATGCAAACCGGCTCCACGCGCCAATAACATCACGTTCTGAAGATACATTCCATAGTCGAGCCAGCTACCAATATTCAAATCTCTGTGAATAGTAAATATGGCTGCAGCAGGGGCATCAAAAAATTCATAGTTGCGACGATGCTGCGACTTCATACCTGCCTTGTCCCCCTTTTCTATACCCACCAGCCCATACAGATCCCACCCTACTTTTCTACGTCGCGATAGATAGGGTTCAAAAAATTTATCAGGGTAGTACGGTTGTTCTTCATCGTATGGCACATCTGCATCAAATGAATTCAATACAGCCTTACTCACGGAAGATAAGCTATCGCCCAACAACAAGTGAACATTCCACGGCTGCATATTGGTACCGCTGGGGGCACGAGTGGCTTTTACGAGCAGCGCTTCCAGTACTTCCACACTGACCTTATCCGGCAGGAATGCTCTGAGCGACCGACGGGTCTCTACCGCGTCGCTAACACATTTGGAGCTACCTTCTAACGATGTCATCGAGTGTTCTATCCTGGTTGGTTTTTTCGGGTAATTTATTAGGGTGAGTTATCGAGACCGCCTGCATGGCGACAAGCACTTGTTATGAGCTAACAGGCAAGTTCACTATACGCTCTATATGCTGCATGCCCTCTACAATCTCGATACCACCATCGACGTTACTGATCTGATCAAAAATGGCTGCTATATTTTCAGGTGTACGCTGACCCTCGGGTAACTTGATGCCCTGCGCCTCAATTAACTTAGCAACCGTGTATACACCCGCACCGGCAAGTAACAAAGTTCGGCTGGGCGCTTCACGAGAGGCGAGAAAAAGTACCGCAGGGGTGACATGCTCAGGGGCAAGCTGATCGAGCATGTTGGCAGGCATGATATCTTTAGTCATACGGGTAGCGGCGGACGGTGCCAGGCTATTCACATGGATGTTGTACTTTCTACCTTCTATGTGCAGCACATTCATCAAACCGACCAAACCATATTTGGCGGCACCATAGTTAGCCTGACCAAAATTTCCGTAGATACCGGAAGTCGATGTGGTCATCACAATACGCCCGTAACTCTGCTCGCGCATGTGAGGCCAGACGGCAGCGCTACAATACGCCGCGCCGTTTAAGTGTACGTCTACTACGGCACGCCAGTCATCCATAGTTAATTTGGCAAAAGACTTGTCACGTAATATGCCCGCGTTATTGACCAGTATATCCACTCGGCCCCAGGTATCGATTGCAGCTTGCACCATAGCCGCCACCTGCGATTCACTGGTAACATCTGCATCATTGGCAATAGCATCACCACCCGCCTCTTTTATCTCGGCCACAACCGATTCTGCAGCGGTCGCAGAGCCACCGGTGCCATCCCGGTTGCCACCCAGATCGTTGACCACTACCCGTGCTCCGCGGGCTGCGAGCTGCAACGCATGGGATCGTCCAAGCCCGGTACCTGCGCCCGTGACAATCGCTACCTGATCGGCAAAATTTATCACCATTTAGACCTGCTCCAGAAGTTTCTGCCAGTGTAACGAGAGTGACTTGCCGGTGTCCACAGGTGGAGCCCCGACACTGTTGCATCTCCGTTATACTGTTCGTTACCAACTACCGCACCATAAGTATGCCTGCCAAGCACCCGGAATTTACCAAAGTCGATGGAGACACCTGTTACCACTGGTATGACTCGCTTTTGGGAAGCCTGCTCCTGACCGGTAACAAAAACGCACTCTTTACCATCAGCTTTCCAATCAAAAACGCACTCCCGGCTGACCAATGGCGCGCCAGCGCAACCGCATTTAAAGACTGCTGCCAACAGCTGGATGAATATTTCAAAGGCAGCCGTCGCGAGTTTGACTTACCGCTGGCGCCAAAAGGCACCGAGTTCCAAACCAGTGTGTGGCGAGAACTGGTAAAAATTCCGTACGGTCAAACCACCAGTTATGGCGCCATAGCAAAAAGAATTGGTAACGACAAAGCCGTACGTGCGGTAGGTGGCGCGAATGGCCGCAATCCTATACCGGTAATTATTCCCTGCCATCGAGTGATCGGCAGCAATGGTAGCCTTACCGGTTTCGGAGGCGGTCTCCCGACCAAGACATTTTTACTTAACCTTGAAAACTCCGAACAGCTGGCGCTGGATTTACAGTAGTGAAAAATACCAGTGTATTGCGACTACCGTTCTCAAACAAACGCCCTGACTTGTGATTGAAACACTGACACCCGGGATACTGACCTACTTAATGGCAGCCGCTTTTTTTACCGCGATCCTGCACTCCATTGGCGGTTTTGCAGGTGCCCTGCTGCTGTCCATCGCAATCAGTCCGGTGATTGGCATTAAAATAACTGTGCCACTGGTGGCGGTTGTGATGGTGGTGTCGCATGGCATGCGCGCCATGGTCTTTCGCGACCGTGTAGACTGGAAAATTTTTGCACTGATCTTCTGCGTTGCATTTCCGTTTATCCTGTTGGGTGTCTACACCTATGTGGGTTTGTCGGAGGCAGGTGTTGGTTTGTTTCTGGGTACCATGTTACTGATTACACTGCCGCTGCGACGCTATCTTAAAAACCGTGAGATAAAGCTGCCTCGAGCCGCGATCGGCATGGTGGCCATTCCGTATGGATTTCTATCCGGTGCCAGTTTTGGAGTTGGCTTGATACTCGGGCCAATATTGCTTGGCACCGGTATGAGCGGTCAAACCCTGATTGCAACACTCGCCGTTCAAGGCTTTATGCTCAATCTGATTAAAGCCGTGGCATTCGGCTTATCGCCACTGCTGGGCTTTAGGGAAATTGCTCTGGGTATCGTGCTGGGCTTATGCACTTTCCCGGGTCATTATGTCGGGCGTAGAATTGTTGCCCGCGCCGGTAATGCCAGCCACGTCATTGTTCTGGAGGGGGTCATGGCACTCGGCGCACTGTACTTTATTAGTCGGTGGTTTATAAACTAGTCACTGCCACACACCGATCGGGACAACAATGTGGTCCAGAGTAAGTTAGACTGACAGCGTTCAAAGCCACACTACAAACATAGATGACCACCATACATTTTATCCGCCACGGCCAGTCCACCTGGAATGCAGAGATAAGAATACAAGGCACATCTGATCCGGATCTATCCGAACTGGGACGATCACAAGCCGCCGCTCTGCACGGTACCTTGCCTGACTTTGATCGACACTTTTCAAGCGACCTTGCACGTACCCGGCAAACCATAGAATTAATTCTGGATGGCAAGACCGATGATGTCGAGTACCGCAGCTCACTGCGGGAAATTCATCTTGGTCCGTGGGAAGGCATGTTGTTGTCTGAAGCAACCGAGCAATACCCTGAGCAAACTGACAATTTCAGAAACAACCCGGAGGACTTTGCCATCGGTGATGCAGAAACCTTTGCACAACTGCAGGCTCGCGCCCATGCCGCCGTCAATGAAATCGTAGCGGAGTGCCCTGACCAGACGGTACTGGTGGTGAGTCATGGTGCGTTTTTAAAGTCACTGTTAATTGACTACGAAAACCGATCACTGGATCAGATTTGGGCGCATCCCCATATGGATAACTGCGGACATAGCATTGTCGAGTACGGTACCAGCACGCCAAAAATTACTAAATTTGCAGACCACGATGAATGGTAGCCTGCGATTAAGATTTTTTTTGCAAAGCCCGGAGCCACCATTTATTTAAAGCGACAAAGCGAATATTTAGATCTCCTGACAGTGCCGTCTGCTTACTCTGGTTGAGTAAAACAGTTACTTCCAGAAGTACTGCACCACCAACACCAGTGCCAGCACCAGCAATAACCAGCGCAGCAGGACCCGGTATCGATCCACCGCCATTGTGGCACCATACTGCTGGCCAAGTTTTAACGCACCATACCCGACCACCGCCAGTGGGATGGTGTAAACAAGCCACATAACATTGATCAGACCCACCGCCAAAAACACAACAATTTGCGAGAGCTTGCCGATCAGAAAGCATAGATTCATACCCGGCACCATCTCACTGCGATCCGCATTGATAGAGAGAAAATAGATAATCAGCACCGCCACCATGACATTAGTGGTTCCTGCAGCAACCCCTGCGACCAATCCAAAGCCAACCATGAAGGTGGTGGTAGCGGTGATAGGCAACCGCAATCCAAAGTGAGTGGTGACTAAAAATAAAATGATTAAAGCTGCCAGTCCTAAACCAAACGGCGCCCCTTCTGCATAAGCAAGAATTATCGAGCCTGTAATTGCACCTATGAATGACGCAATCATCAACGGTTGTTGCTTCATGATCACGGCTTTGACATCTTTTGCTACCAGCACGCTTGCCACATTGACGGTTGCGGTCGGTAGCAGCGTAATCAAAATAGCAGCTTTCACATCAACAAAGATCGCAATCAGTGGCGTTGCCACTAACGGAAACCCCAGCCCCAGTGCTCCGTGTACCCAGCCGGCAAACGCAATGGCTGGCACTACAAAGATCAGCAACCAAAAATCAAGTTCGGGCACGCGGGTATATTCTCTGGTGTAAAAAGCAGGTTAGATGATCGACAAGCTTAACCATCTGACTGAGAAATCGCGGGTCCAAGGTATTGCGCTGCCGCTGCCACTCCGCTATCACCTGCAGGCCACTGCAGTGCATGCAGTGCCGTCTCGATTACGCCGAGCACCCCCATCACCATAGGGGCATTAACATAACCCATGTGACCGATCCTGAAACCTATGTTGTCGAGCTCACCTATCGTAATACCCAATTTGACTGATGCCGTATGTTCACACCAGTCAAGCAGTTGCTGTGGCTTCCTGTTTTCAGACAGCAATACTGTGGTAACACTATCGGACCGGGATTGTTGGTCGAGTATATTAAGCTCCATCAGGCCGTTTGCACCCCATGCCTGAACCGCTGCCCGCACACTGCCGGCCAACAAGTGGTGGCGTTTAAATGCCGCATCAAGACCCTCATCAAGCAGCATGTTCAATGCGCAGTGGAGACCGAACATCATATGCTCAGGAGGTGTGCCGCAGTACTTCATATAATGTTCCGGCCCGTCACGGAAAGTCCAGTCCCAGTAATGGGTACGCAGATCGGCGTTTTTATGCCGTGCACGAGCACGATCATTCGCCGCTACAAAACTCAGACCCGGAGGCAACATCAACCCTTTTTGTGAGCCTGCCACGGTCACATCAACCCCCCAGGCGTCCATTTCGAATGGCATAGTGCCAAGTGATGCAATGCAGTCAACCATCAACAGAGCCGGATGACGGGTTTCATCAAGCAAGGCTCTGACCCTGGGTACATCGTTTACTACGCCGGATGCGGTATCGACCTGCACCATTAACAGTGCTTTTATTTGATGATCCTTATCATCGGCCAATAGTTGTGAGGCCTTTTCATAATCCACCGGTTGACGCCAGTCACCTTCAACATAAGTCACCTCAAGCCCCTGTAGTACGCCTGAAGCACCCCATGTTTTGGCAAACAACCCGGATTCCAGCACCAATACACGATCTCCTTTTGACAAGGTATTGCTCAGCGCTGCCTCCCATGCACCGTGACCATTTGCTGCATAAATATACGGTTGGCCTGTCGTCTTGAACAC
>CAZQKJ010000267.1:0-5600 GCA_964593315.1 uncultured Granulosicoccaceae bacterium | reverse complement strand
TTAACAAGCAGCCCGATGGATCAGCCAAATATAGCTTCTACATTGACGGCACTGCCGATGTATCGATTACTGAAAGTGAGTTACCCGCCCAATTGCCGGATGATATTCGGATACTACACTTTGGCTCTTACTCTACGGCAGTCGGTGATGTTTCTGACACACTAAAAGCACTGGCAAAGCGTGAGAAGAATAAACGTTTTATTAGCTATGACCCGAATCTGCGACTCGCCATTGAACCCGATCTCGATAAATGGCGTACAAGCTTCAATGATTTTGCATCATGCGCTACATTGATAAAAGCCAGCGATGAGGATATCGAAGCACTAATGGGCAAGAACTCGGAAGAACGCTTTGTGGCAGACTGCTTCAACCACGGCGCCGGTATTGTCTATGTTACCCGTGGTGCCAAAGGTGCCAGCGCTTACACCGCAGATTCAAAAGTATTCACTGCCAACTCTGCGCCCGTCAAAGTAGTGGATACGGTCGGTGCCGGAGATACTTTTCAGGCAGCCGTGGTGTACTGGATGGCAACCAACGGACACGTAGGATCTGATGGCTCAATTACCGGCAGCATTGACGCAGAGGGAAGTCTCAATTTTGCTCTTAGAGCGGCAGCAATCACCTGCAGCCGGTTCGGCGCTGATCTGCCTACACTGGCAGATTTATCCTTATACTAAGCCTTTATTCTAGATTAGGCCTGCGATCAATTTCGGGCCTCATGCCTGGCGGTTGAACGTAAGATCAGGCGAGGCTCTTAGCCTTCGCCGAGTGCCTTTTGGATGTGATCAGCGTATTTGGCCAGATTCTTTAACTCATCATTCACCTCGGCATTGCCACCGGAAGCATCAGCCCGAATAACTTCCAGGGCCGCTGCAACAGCGACAGCACGTTTTTCGTGCGCGTGCTTACTGTGGTAACCCTTGAACGATGTAACAAAACTAGCGTCGTTTTTGTTATCCATTGAATTTTGGCTCTTAGCAACACATGAAAAGGCAAGACAGCCGGCATTGTAGGTAGGCACATCGCGCTATTCAAGTGCCAAGGGCACGATAACGTAATAGCAGCTTCACCAGAAACAGTACTAACGATGCGATAAAAAGCAATAGCAAGGGCCGCAGCGCCTGCGTACTGTTGATAGCGCCGGACAGTGAGGTGAGTGCCTGCAGCGAGCCGCCAATGCTTGCAAAAAACAATGGCCTGATCCAACAAACCGCAATGGTTGCCACAATAAACCCGCCCAGCCTGATCCCGAGACCCGATGCCAACAGGCACGCTGCGGCGCTCGGTATGACCGGTGTCAGCCGAAGCGCTACCGTTGCCAGCAAGCCTTCACTCTGCACTGCCTGCTCCCAGCCAGCCGGTAACCTGAAGCGTTGGGTAATCAGTGCGAAGCGGTCGGGGAACTTACGGCCAATTGCCTCCCCTGCTTTGTATATCGGAAAGCTGCATAACACCTGGGCGACTGAAAATATACTCATTGCAAGGAGGGGTGAAAAAATAAAACCCGCAGCAATCAATATGAGAGACCCGCTCGGTATGATCAATAACTGACTGACAAAGCAAACCAGCGCATAAATGACTAACCATTGGGGATTACTACCAGCGTCCTTTACCCGTTCACTCAAGTCGATCAGGTAACTTTGCAGTAGCTCGATCCCGCCAAACAGCACCAGCCAGACACTGCCCGCCACCGATAACAAAACAAACAACCCCACAACCACCCACAGTGCACGGGTGTTTTTTTTCGCTTCAAACAAAACGTTTATACAAACCGGTCGCGATTGCCATGCCTGTCAGAATCAGACCCACGCCCACCAGGTCATTGATTCCGATGTGCTCACCCAGAAACACGATACCCATGATGATCGCACCCGGTGGAATCAGGAAAGTCACCAGTGACAGATTACTGGAACCGGCTTGCAACAGAATCTTAAAGTACAAAAGATACGCTAATGCAGTACAGGCAACCCCCAGCACAATCACCGACAATATAGATGCGAATCCAACCTCTGGCAGCAAGCCAGATGGCTCCAGAAGCCATACCACTGGCAGCATAATCACTGATGATGCCGTCAGCATACCGGTTGCAGAAACTTTCGGATCAAGGTGACTTAGCTGCCTGCCATAGATACTGGCAAAGGCATAAGAGACCGCAGCACCGAGCACGGCGATTTGCCCGATCAAAGAGTTATCCGAACTTGAAGACCCGAGACCCGTCAGTACAAAAACCCCTGCAAAGCCAATCACAATGCCCGCTAACTTTGCCGGAGTGAGTTTTTCATCCTTCAGCAGCCAGTGCGCAAGCATAACAGTGAACAACGGCACTGTAGCGTTCATAACCGAGGCTCTGCCTGCATCAATCGATTGCTGCCCCCAAACAATTAATGAAAACGGAATCGCGTTGTTCAATGCCCCCATGATCGCAAAGCGGGTAATATTTTTTAGATCCCATGGAAATTTACGCTTCAGTAGCAGCAATATCGCATGCAAGACAATGGCTCCGGTCAGCACGCGCAACGCGACAATCGTCAGGGGTTTAAAACCTTCGAGAGCCACTTCCACAAAGAGAAATGAACCACCCCACAGCAGTGCCAGGGAGATTAGCAGTAACCAGACTGACCTGGTCATTGTGGTACCGGCTTCCAATACTGATGCGCCTTACGGAGAGTTTCAGGCATCTTAACAGGCACGAGTGCACCGGGCTTATGGATTAAAGAGTAAAAACTGCGAGGTCTATGATGAATGGTGTTCGCAGGATGGCAGGCGACGATACCGCCTGGCCAACCCGCGATGTTCAACCAGTTTGAAACCGGCCCATGCTGGTAACCAAGTCAGTTCAGGTCACCACAGTAAATACGGTTTTTAGCTGATCCATCAGTGCTCTTTCACCGTCGCTGACCTGCTCTCCGCCAAACCCCATAAAACCCCCTTCACTGGCGGCCTCGGCTACCTTCTTGGCAACGTCAATGCACCATGCCTGGTACTCATTGGCTTCCTGCTCACCACGGCGCTCCTTGACCATGGCAATGGCCTTGCGGGCGTTATCAAGCATGTGGGTGTTAAATTCTTCCGGGCTTTTGATGTTTTGCTCTTTGAATTGCGACATCGCTTTTTCGCGAAAAGCCCCGGCCTGCTCTTTGGCATCTCCAAAGTTATCTGCTTTTTCCAGAATGCCGCCAATAACCCGATTATTCGGGTAGTCAGTCTTGCCTGCAATAACGCCTTTCATGCTGGCGATGGCTTCTTTCGCCGTGCCGATCATGCCGCTTTTTCCGGCACCTGCCATAGACGCTCCAACCATTGACGGCACGGTAGCAACCAGAAACCATTCGTCTTCGGAAAACTGATCTTTGACTGATTCGCTCATACGTAATATTACCTATAAAAATGCTAAAAAGATGGTTATAGATTCTACCGTAAATATGAGAATAAATAATGACTTAGCGTGTCTAATTGTCAACTCAATGACACTTTTTAACTCACTTACTGACAATGTAGTAGATAAGTCAGTTTGCCGGTTGATAACGTCGAAGACTGTCCTATACCTACACCTGACCATTGCGGTCCGCCGTGGGCAACCACACCGAATACGTGCAGGTAATTCAGATGAGCAAACAATCCGTGTACAACCGACGCAGCTTCCCGCGCCAGAACTTACAGTTCCCGGTGCATGCTGATTGCCAGATCACAGGTCGCGAATTCGGCCAGATTCTGGATACCTCGCTTGAGGGATTGCGAATGCTCTGCTCTGTACCGGTCAAGCGTGGCGATAAATATGAATTGTCGTTCCGACTCCCAAAAGACATTTGCGAGGAAGAGCTGGTGCTTTTTGAGGTGCGCTCGATCTGGACCTGCCCTTCAACCCGCCCTGGCCACAACTTGTCAGGCTTTAAGCTGATCAGTTTCTGGCAGCAATCCCATAGCCATCTGGCACTCAGCAGCGCGATTAACGACTACGAAGAGTTTTTACGCGCCTACTAGGTCGCAGCACCAGACACTCGCTCTGTCCGAGAAGCACACAGGTAGACCGCTTGTCCGGACCAACCCTCCGCTCTACAGCGACGGCTGCCACTCAAGTCTGCGCCAGATGGCTCAAGCCCCCGCGCTACAGCAGATTCTCTGTCCCAACGACGCATTAATCGCTGGCACTTGACGCCGATTCATCTGGCAGAACAAAATCCGTTAATCGCCTCATAACCTGGATTTTCTATGGCCGCTCTTCCCGAACAAGCTCGCGTGGTAATTATTGGCGGAGGGGCCGTTGGCGCTTCAACTTTGTACCATCTTGCCAAAGCCGGCTGGACCGATTGTGTCTTGCTGGAGAAAAACGAGCTGACTTCAGGCTCTACCTGGCACGCGGCCGGCAATGTGCCAACTTTCTCGGCCTCGTGGTCTGTGATGAATATGCAGCGCTACTCCACCGAGCTGTATCGCAGACTGGCGGACGAAGTCGACTACCCGATGAACTATCACGTCACAGGCTCTATTCGTCTGGCGCACAATAAAGAGCGCATGCAGGAGTTTGAACGAGTCAATGGCATGGGGCGCTATCAGGGTATGGATACTCACATGTGTAGTATCGATGACCTGAAAAAATACTATCCGTTCCTTGAAACCCATGATCTTGAAGGCGGTATGTACGACCCGAACGACGGTGACATAGACCCGGCTCAATTGACGCAGGCACTGGCCAAAGGCGCGCGTGATCTGGGTGCTACGATTATCCGCTTCTGCCCTGTTACTGGAGTAAGTAAAGACGGTGATGAATGGTTGGTAGAAACAGAGCAAGGCAACATACGCTGTGAAAAAGTAGTCAATGCAGCGGGTTATCGCGCGCAGGAAGTTGGACGCTGGTTCATACCGTTTGGTGGTCGCGAGGTCCCGATGATGACCATGAGCCACCAGTATCTGTTAACCGAGGAAATTCCGGCTCTACAGGAATGGAGTGAATCCACCCAACAAAAACTGCCACTGTTACGCGACGTTGATTCTTCTTATTACCTCAGACAAGAAAAGTTTGGTCTAAACCTCGGTCCCTACGAGCCGAACTGCAAAGGTCACTGGATGACGCCTGACGACCCGATGCCAGAGGACTTTTCTTTCCAGCTATACCCTGACGATCTCGAGCGCATTGAGTGGCACATAGAAGATGCTATGGCACGAGTGCCAATGCTCGGGGATGTCGGTATCAATAAATGCATTAACGGCCCTATTCCTTACACCCCTGATGGCAACCCTCTTATCGGCCCTATGCCTGGTGTTCGCAACGCTTACGAGGCCTGTGTATTTACTTTTGGAATCGCACAGTCCGGGGGCGCCGGCAAAGTCATGGCGGAGTGGATTACCGAAGGTGCGACTGAATGGGATATGTGGTCGTGTGACCCGAGGCGATTCACCGGTTACTGTGATCAGGATTATTGCAACAAGAAGGGTATGGAAGTCTATGGCCACGAATACGCCATGCACTTTCCGCATCATGAGTGGCCTGACGGACGCGATAAAAAGCACTCACCATTACACGATAAAATGAAAGCACAGGGTGCTCAGTTCGGTGCCTACAACGGATGGGAGCGCCCCAACTGGTTTGCACAGGACGGTGA
>CAZQKJ010000266.1:0-5622 GCA_964593315.1 uncultured Granulosicoccaceae bacterium | reverse complement strand
TCGCGAAGACCATTGACTGGTACCTGGAAAATCCTCAATGGTGGGAGCCACTCAGAGACGCTGCAAAGTTGAAAGCAGCCTGAGATCTTCAGCCTGGGGAATGCGCTCAAGTAACCGTAGTAGCGCGGTTGCTTGATTGTGAGAATTCAAATTCACTATTTCGTTGCAATTTTCTGCCTCTGAGTGCGGTAAAGTACGCGCATAGTTCAAACGAGAAAGAAGCCTTTGAGTTATTCGGCTAATCAATCTAACAGTGTGTCTCGCGCTTCATCGGGTAAATGGATTTTTTTGTTTGTATCCGTTGCCCTGGCGGCAGTGACTATCCTAGCACTACAATTTTTGGACAGATTTTATATCGAGGAAGAGCAGTTACTTGATGATATTCAATTTGCCCAGGATTCCGGCCCCTGGATAGAAAAAGGCAATAGCAACGCCAGTGTTAGCGAGGGCAGGCTGACCTTGTCCAACACAGCCGGCGCCAATCAATCCGTATATCAGAATGTGGCTGTGGATACACCGGCCTTTTATCAGTTTGATTTTGAAGCGGGTACCAATGACGTTGTTCCTATCAGTGAAGAAGAATGGGCTCGAGCGACCGTGGCCGTCATCTTCAGAAACGCTGAAGGTGAGCGAACCGGCAGTCAAACTATATCGCGACTTGTGGGTACAGAAAGCATGATGCCTTTCTCGAGTCAGGTGCTGATTCGTGAAGATGTATCGAGTATCGATTATGCATTCCAGCTCTTCCGCTCTCACGGAGAGTTCACTGTGACGAATCCCGTGGTGTCTCGCCTGGCTGAGTTGCCGCTTTATACCGGTGTGAAAATAGCCATTATCGTTGCATGGATTGCTTTGATAGCCCTACTGGGTTTTGTGGTGATGAAGTATGCCGGGGTGTGGTACTTCGCGGCACTGGCGCTTTGCGGTGGTGTGGCACTGGTAGGCGTAATGATGCCAGAAGCTCTTATGACAGAACTGACTCAGAGAATGTCTGCGAGATTACCAGAGGCTTTCCTTAATGGTTCAAGAGAGGTGCTCGGTAAGATCTATGCCGGTAATGCGTTCGTCAATGAAGGATCCGAGATCAGTAAAATTGGTCACTTCCTTATATTTGCGCTACTTGGGATTTTGTTGGGCTTGTGGTGGCAGAAAATTGGAATTGAATTTGCCATCATTTGTATTGGTGCTTTCGCTTTTTGTACTGAAGCATTGCAAATGTTGGTCAACGGCAGGACAACCAGCACGGGTGATCTGATCACAGATACCGTCGGTGGTATTTTTGGTCTGATAATCGGGGCGTTTTTGCTTTGGTGTTTTCAGTCTGTGAAAAAGCTTGTGAAAAAGTCCCCGGATCCTGATGATGATTCCGACCCCGATGACTATTCCGACCCAATGAGAGACCTGGACGCTGGATATGAAAATCGTTGAAACTGCTATTGCGGATGTGAAAATTCTGGAGCCCGCGGTATACGGTGATGAACGTGGTTTCTTTATGGAATCGTGGAATCAGAAGTCATTTGCCGAGAATAATCTTCCGACCAACTTTGTCCAGGATAATCACAGCCGTTCAAGCAAAGGAATTCTCAGAGGTCTGCATTATCAAACGCAGAACACCCAGGGTAAGTTAGTGAGGGTCACCTCCGGAGCTGTGTTTGATGTGGCAGTTGATATGCGGCGTGAGTCTCCTACTTTTGGAAAATGGGTAGGGGTTGAGTTGAGTGCAACCAATCATCGGATGCTGTGGGTGCCGGAACAGTTTGCTCATGGCTTCTATGTGATGACAGAATTTGCAGACTTTATCTATAAATGTACCGATGTATACGCCCCTGATCACGAGCAATCACTGGCCTGGAATGACAGCACAGTCGGTGTTGAATGGCCATTGAAAGATGGCAAGGCACCGCAGCTATCAGATAAAGATGCAAACGGGTTGTCTTTTGCTGATGCGCCGAAGTTCTGAAACTTAAATACAGGTGTGGTGTAGTTTTTTATCCAGCCCGAACGAAGCCTTAATCAATGAAAAAAATACTGATAACCGGTGCAAACGGGCAATTGGGTCGAGCGCTTGCGGCTTCAGTGCCGCAGGGCTTTGAGCCAGTACTTGCCACTCGTCAAACACTGGATATTGCCAGTGAAACTGCTGTTGCCGATTGGTTTGAACTCAACAAGCCAGACGGAATAATAAATGCCGCAGCATACACTGCGGTTGATAAGGCTGAAGAAGAGCAGGATGTCGCTAATTCTGCGAATAACCTTGGGCCGATGAATCTCGCTGTAGCTGCAGCTGCGTGCGGAATTCCTATCGTTCAGGTGTCCACCGATTTTGTTTTTAATGGAAAATCCGGTCATCCTTATCGCACTGATGATGAGACTGATCCCTTGAGTGTATACGGTGTAACCAAGCTCGCTGGTGAGCAGTCAGTATTGTCGGTCCCGGGTGTAGAGGCCTCTGTGGTTCGTACTGCCTGGGTATATGATGCCGGCGGCAGTAATTTTGTCTCCACCATGTTGCGCCTGATGAAAGAGAAAGACTCTTTGGGTGTAGTGGCGGATCAGATTGGTAGTCCTACCTACGTACCTGGTCTTGCTGCCGCCTGCTGGTCGCTTTTGCAAGACAAGTTAACCGGTATATATCACTGGACTGATGCTGGTGTTGCCAGCTGGTATGACTTTGCCGTGGCCATTCAGGAAGAAGGTCTGGCATTGGGCTTGTTGGATAAGAGTATCCCTGTTACGCCGCTAACCACTGCAGACTTTCCAACGCCCGCTACCCGGCCGCCAAACTCGGTCCTTGATAAATCCAGTACCTGGAAGGCAATGGGTACCACAGCGCCGCATTGGCGAAGTAATCTGAGAATTGCACTTCGACAACTGACCTGATCTTTGTGCTGACGTAACTATGTGTTGGGATGGGTTTAACCGGTTGTTAGAGTCGGCCGTCTACGTCTGATTGCGGTAACTGGCTTTTGATATCATAGAGAATATGATCTTTCTTGCCTAACCTGCGAATGGACTCCGTACCCATATCGATGAACTCATCGTGCGGTACTGCAATGATCACGGCGTCGTAGTGGTTATCCTGAAGACTGTCCTGAAGCTGTATTCCATATTCTTTATGCGCTTCCTCTGGATCTACCCACGGATCATAAATATCTACATTCGCATGGTAGCTTTGAAGGTTTTGTACCATGTCGATCACGCGAGTGTTGCGTAAGTCCGGACAATTTTCTTTAAAAGCCAATCCCAGAATCAGTATGTTGGCATTCACAACATGAATGCGTCTTCTGGTCAGCATTTTTACTACTGTATCGGCTATATACGAGCCCATTTGATCGTTAATTCTTCGGCCTGAAAGAATAATCTGGGGGTGGTACCCGACCTCTTGTGCCTTGTGTGTCAGATAGTAGGGGTCAACACCAATACAGTGGCCACCAACCAGGCCTGGTGTAAAGCGGATAAAATTCCACTTGGTTCCAGCGGCTTCAAGAACTTCTGTGGTATCGATACCGAGCTTGTTGAATAGCATTGCGAGCTCGTTTATCAATGCGATGTTCAAGTCTCTCTGGGTATTTTCGATCACCTTGGCAGCCTCGGCTACTTTGATAGAGCTAGTCAGGTGAGTACCGACAGAGACTATTTTTTTATAGAGAGCATCAACTGCTTTGGCTACTTCAGGGGTTGAGCCGGATGTGACTTTGACTATGTTGGTTATGCGGTGAGTTTTGTCGCCCGGGTTAATTCGTTCCGGACTGTAGCCTGCAAAGAAGTCTGTATTAAAGTTCATCCCAGATTCGCGTTCCAGAATCGGCACACAGACTTCTTCAGTAGCACCAGGGTATACGGTAGATTCGTAAATTACGATGCTGTTTTTTTTCATGATTCTACCAATCGATTCACTGGCTTTTATTAAAGGCCCCAGATCGGGTTGTTTAAATTGATTGATAGGGGTGGGCACTGTCACGATAAAAACTCTGCAGTCTGCCAGATCATCCACGTTGCTTGTGAATGTTAAGTCAGGCGTATCTGCAAGTTCTTCAGAGGTGACTTCGCGGGTTTTATCAATCCCGTTTTGCAGGTCAGTGATTCTTGATGACTGGATATCAAAACCCAGTGTGGTGTGGAATTTTGCAAACTCGACCGCCAGCGGCAATCCAACATAGCCAAGTCCGATGATTCCAATTTTGTCCAGCGCTGTAATCTCAGGCATGTAGCCGGTGTCCTCACTACTCAGTATTCGAGTGGTTGAGCATACAGCAGCCTTTTCGCAGATGACGATGGGCTGAGAAATACCACTGTTTGTTTTTCGTGCTGGCGCGCTGAATACAGGGCAGGCTCAAAATGCTCGATTCCTGGCATCAGATCCCGGCGGCTATCTACTATTTTATGTAATGACAAAATAAGGAAAATATGCTAATTTTCGCCACATTGGCTGTTTTTCAATTTGAATACGGCGCGCTAATTTTGACGGAAAATGTTAATTCGGTGGGTTGAACATTTCTAAAGGGCTGGCAAACTCAGGCAGTACTGAGGAAACTGCGACAACGTTTGCCTCAATTGACATAATAATGAGAATAAAATGGACAAAAAATCCCTGAAATCATTGGTTTGTGCCTCGTTTTTTGCTGCTGTTGGCTTGGTATCAGTAGCAGATGCGGTAGAGCCCAGGGTCTATCAACTGGGTGATGGTGGTGCAGTAGCACCGCATGTCAGATTAGAGTTTGGTACTGATAACAATCCGCTGCGTTCGGATGACGGGTCGCAGGAGTCCGTGTACTTGCGCCTTCAGCCGAGTGCACGATACCTGGTCCGACAGCGTAATAATCGACTTGAGCTGGGCTACAGTGGTGATTTCTATAACTATTTCGAGAGTTACTGCGCCGGTAACCAGACGGTTCGGCCCGGAGATTGTCTCAATGGAGCGCCTTCTTCTAACTCAGCAAGCTATCAGGATCACACATTGTCGCTGTTGGGGTTTCTGGAGATCAGCAGCCGATTGAGTGCGACGGTCACAGGTTCCGTTGACGTTGAAAATCAGCCGCTTGGCACCGGGCAGTCCGCCACGCGGAGCATATTGGATTCTTTGACAGAAACTGAATCCTGGATCCGCCGGACCGCACGTGCGGAAGTGGCCTATGGAGCTGACCGGGCACGGGGTCGAGTGATAGCAGGTGTTACAGCCGGTGATCGCGCATTCAATTCTCCGAGAGGGGATTTCGATAATCTGGAGGAACGGGGTGTTGGTCCGGATGTGCGCTTGCTTTATCGAATAGGCACCAGAACGCAACTATTTGCGGGTCTGGGGATCTCTGCAGTTCGTGGTGGAGATTCAGAGCGGGACATCTCTCGCCAGATTGCGGGTATCCAGCTTGATACTTCTGCGATTACTTCGGGGAGTTTTTCCGTGAGCAATGTTACAGAGGATTTTGTCGGTAACGCGTCTGGCCGAAGAGATCTTCAATTTTTTGGGTGGAATGCCGAACTCACCTGGCGTCCACGGCGCTTCTCCACGGTAACCCTCAGTGGTGGCAGAGAGAGCGAGCGAGGATTTTTTGATGATGATATCGGGCTCAGGACTCAAATTGAGGCTGAGTGGACTCACTTCTGGCGTGACCGATTTTCTAC
>CAZQKJ010000265.1:0-5653 GCA_964593315.1 uncultured Granulosicoccaceae bacterium | reverse complement strand
AGAGATGTAAATCTCCCAAATACACTCACCGATCAAAATCCCTATATGTCATGACATATTGACAAGCACCAGGTTTCGACACAAAATACGTCATGACATTTAAAAGCGGAGCTCACCAGCCATGTTGTCCCGAAATATCTCAGCAGTCTTAGTAGTAGCAACTGTCTCTATGCCGGCCACTGCCAACGATGCGATAAACATTTTAAGTGCCGAGACTGACACCCTGTTACCGGTCAGTAGCTCGCAGGAGATGTGTGTAGACACACCACCGCTGAATGATGGATTCGGCTGGAATGGTATGTGTACCTGCAGCGTTGAAGCTAGTTTCAATCTGTTTGGAAACTCCATGTTAACTGACGGCAACAGAGTGATTATCGGAGCTGAGGAATCTCCCAATAGCTGTCAGGGATCTGGAAGTGCTAACGTGTATCAAATTCAATCAAATGGCTCTCTTGTGAAAGAAGCTGAACTGGTATCAAGTGCAAGGCAGGCACATGATGCCTATGCGCGCTGGAGCAATGATTTTGCACTGTCCGGGGATTACCTGGCCGTCGGTGCAGACAACATCGTCACGGCTTTCAAATTTGACGGAAGCACCTGGAATGAACTTTTTGTTAAAGAGATTTCAGATTTTCCAGATAAGTCATTTGCTTTTGCAGGTGATGAACTTTTTGTTGCAACACAAGATAGCGAACTCAGCCGCCTCAGCAAAGATAACGGCAGCACACTTCAAACGATTTCAGTAAGTTGTTCGGATCAAACCGGCAGTAAACGGATAAGCGGCTTTGATATCGTCGACGATATGCTAGCCATAACAACATTTGGTTGCGGGTTTGGGCGGGAGCGTCATACGGAAATTTATAGCCGTGCAGATTCCGGTCAGTATGTATTTGAAGCTATATTCGACGGAAGCGTTAATGTTCCCTTTGAACTGGGGCAGATGCCAGACGGCAGGAAATTGTTATTTGGAGGAACGCGCACTGAAAGTTCCTGGCCTATTTTCACCATGTTAGAAACAGAAGAAGGTACATGGGCTCCTGTACAGACATTGCCTGAGACTTCACCGAAGACTCATGCTTTTTATGAAGGGCAGCTGTTTGTATTCGACACCACCTTCACTCCTGATCCGGAAATGACAACCTTAACACCGAGGTTAACATGTTGCTTTCTGAACTTTATCAAAGTCTACGAATTAAGCAGTAATAGTGAACGCTGGGTGCAAACACAGACACTCAACTTTAATAGAAACTCCGTAGGCGCTCACGAGATAATGAATTTCTCCGGGAACAAACTTGGCGTGGTGCGTAGCGACGACAATTGGCTGGACATCAGATTGATGGATGCAACAGTTACCTTGTTCGAAAAAGACAGTGCCAATCAATGGAGTATTTTATATGAGTCGGATTTTGTCGGCCCTGAACCCTATCAAGACGGCGGACGAAATTTCACTTCCTCAACATTTGCCGGGGACAACCTGTTTCTATCAGTAATGGACAATGAAGTTGAAAATATCAGGTTCTATCCCGGTGAAACAAGCACCCCCAGTGAAACAAGCAACGTAGAAATCGGCAATTGTGATTACAGCGATGCGGATTTGTATGACGGATGGGGTTGGAATGCTGTAGCGGGTCAATCCTGCCCTCCTTTGCAAACAGGACCTAATAACCAAACACCCAGTACGAGCGACAGTTCATCTGCGTGTATTGACGCAGACAGTGACGGCTTTGGTTGGAACGGAGTAGCAACCTGCAATCCATCTGAAAGTACAAATACAGTGATTGATAATCAACCATCGGTCGGGCAGTGTATTGACGCAGATGGAGATGGGTTTGGTTGGGACGGATTTGCGACTTGCGTTCCACTGGCCAGTAACGCAAGCAACAGTATGCCGCAGGCACTTCAGTGTATAGATACAGACGGCGATGGGTTTGGCTGGAATGGCTTTGCCACTTGCGATCCATAAGCACGGGAGGTTGAGATAAAAGAAAAATATAGTGAATTACAAAGGCGCTAAGCTGAAAAGAACATTTGATTCGCTAGTATGCGAGTACACTGCAAATGCTGCTTAGCGCCTAAGAGTAACCAACGCAGCTATCGCAGTGACGTTACGTCCCCGTACGAACATCGTCCAACGGAGAAAAGATCTTTGTCCACGCCTAAAGTTTTACTGGTCGACCTCAACAACTTTGCGAGGTACCCGTCTGTTGCGATTGGATACCTATCGTCCATTTTGAAAAAAGGAGGATACGGTGTAGAGGTTTTTGCACCACTTTCTACCGGTTTGACGGGTGTTGCCCGGGAGCCCAGGCCGCCCTGGTGGGGACGTGCAGATCTTGAATTTCGTTACCGCACCGGGGTCTCGCGCAATCCTGTTGTCCGTCAAGTAAGAAAATCATACGCCACTCGGGCTCGCTCTAAGCTGGCTCGGTCGAAAAATGAAGTTGTGGCAGAGGTGGTGCGGCTGCTCGACTCCGGTATCGATATAGTTCTGGTGTCGACCTATTTAATGTATCACCCGCATTGCGCAGCGATTGGGCGTCTCTGCGAAGAGCGAGGTATTCCGCTTGTTGTTGGTGGCCCCTATTTTCATGCGCCGGAAGTAGCGACCGAATGGCTGACGTTGCCGGGCTTGTCGGCCTTGATCGGGGCTGAGGTTGAGCCGCATCTTTGCGAGATCGTGCGCCGAGTGCTGGATGGTGAGTCTGCAGGTTCCCTTCCGGGAGTGTGGTCAGATGAACCAGTGGTTCAAACTGCTCAAGGTTCTCTTCCAGGGGTGTACGTTCAGCCCGATGGACCGCAGCTAAAATCAGAACCACTCAAGGATTTGGACACCATTCCCTTTCCTGACTACAGTGAATTCCCCTGGTCGCTTTATCCCAATGTCATCGTTCCGATCATAACCGGCAGAGGGTGCGGATGGGGTGTGTGTTCGTTTTGTTCAGACATTACGAGCACTGTGGGCCGAACCTATCGGTCACGGTCGGCGGAGAATGTTCTGTCTGAGCTTGAGCATCAGCATAAAAAGCACGGTGCGGTACTCTTTGTGTTTACTGACCTAAAACTCAATTCGAATGTACCGCTGTGGCGAGAGCTGATCGGCAAGATTCAAAACGTGGCACCTGGATCGAAATGGATTGCTTCAGTCCACGTGGGTGCGAGGGGGGATGATGGATTGACGCTTGACGACCTTAAAAGCGCGCGCGCAGCTGGGATGGTGCGTGTCACGACGGGACTCGAGGCAGGAAGCCAGGCTGTACTGGATAAGATGGCAAAGGGCACCGACCTTGACATCACGAGTCAGTTTCTTCGCGATGCTAAGGAAGCTGATCTCAGTGTCCAAACAACGATGATGACAGGCTATCCGGGGGAAACAGCAGCTGATGTAAATCTGACGACAAAGTTTCTGCAGGATCATGTAACCGATATTGAGCGGGTCAAAATGAATCGTTTTCAAATCATGAGCGGAACTCTTTTTGCGCGACAACTTGAAAAGTCGCCGAGTAAGTTTCCGCAAGTCACTGATGTCCAGTCGGATCATCTCAATGCGCAGGTTTCTCACCACTACACTGAGACCGAAAATCGAGACTATAGGAGCGCTATCTCAGGCCTTCTCAAAATGGTCCACACGATCAATCGGAAGCCACTGAATTCGGCTGCGAGTGACTTTGATGGGGTGATGTAGTGTAATTGTGAGTTTTCAACGAGTGAAAAAAATGGTGATGAATCCCAGAGACAAATATGGACGCTCAAATTAGACAAAATTTCAGAGACACCCATAATAATTGAAAGGAAATCAGCAACGGTGAGGTCACATCATCAGATGGTGGGGAAATGTTTCGGGAAAAGGCTCAATTGATATGAAAGCTATGGTCACCGCGTTGGTCGTATTGATAGTCGGCCTCTCCAGCTCGCTGACAAATGCAGAGGATGTTCCAGGGAATAGTGGTGGTGCTTTATATCGGGACAATTGCAGTGTCTGCCATGGACGACACGCAGAGGGTAACATCGATTTTAGGGTCCCGGTTCTGGCAGGCTATCCCAGTAGCTATCTGTTGCGCCAAATTGGCCTTTTTCTCACCGGCCAGAGAACTGGTGAAGATGAAACGGGTAGAATCAAAACAATGATCACTACCCAAAACGAACTGTCTGCTGATGAGTTGGTGCAGATTTCAATGTATCTCTCCGAGCTGGATATACCAGTATTAAAGCAAGACATTAGTTCCGTCGGTTTGCGTGAGCGCGATTTCTATTCTAGAAGCTGTAGCGGTTGTCACGGAGCAGATGCATCGGGCAATGAAGTGCAAGGTTCACCACGACTAACGGGTCAGTACGATTGGTACATCAAATCACAGCTTGCTGGTTTCCGGGCGGGTCATCGTGGTACCCATGACGGTGATAAGTATGGCCGTCAAATGAAAATGATGGCGGATGCAATCGCCACTGATGCTGATATAGACGCCTTGGCTAACTACCTCCTGACCCTCGACACAAATTGAAGCAGCCCTGGAGACTCCGAAGGAGTAAGTCGGACAGACACTCTTAAACTGTTTGCGCTCAGGGCGAGCTATTGACAATTGAGATTACGCGGACATTGCATTGTGCAAAAGTATCCCGACGTCTTTTCTTTTACGGTCGCTTTTAAATAACTCATCAGGTAGCTTTAAAAGAGCGCGACCATAGCCCCGCGCAACTTGTTCACTGTCGAACATTATAGTGCCAGGGACATCGTGGTAGACTTTTATCGGTCACTTTTCCAAATCAGTCAGGCTTGAGAGTCTGAACATCTGATGCAGTGCTATCTACAATTAAATAGTCGTCAGGAGTTGACCCAATAAGCTCCGATGATGGTCACAGTTAACCCAACCCCGTGGAGTACAGTATGTCCTGGCGATTTGTAGCCTTCGTTGCAACCATACTTAACTTTTGCGCTACGGTGACAATCGCCCAGGCAGCACCGCGCACGGGCTATATTCTTATTGACGCAAATAGTGGTAAACAATTGGCCGCTGATTCCGAGAATACTGCTTTCATTCCCGCCTCAACAATGAAGCTTGTGACAATGCTGTCGGCACTGGATCATCTCGGATCTGATCACCGCTTCGAAACTTCACTCTCGGTCACTGGCAAACTCAATGATACCGTCCTTGAAGGCGATTTGGTTTTGCAGGGAAACGGAGATGTTGAACTCGATCTCAATGATCTTATGCGTATGGGCCTCGCCTTGCGCCGACTGGGCATTCGCCAGACCAGCGGTCGATTTCTGATCTCGGATAGCGCTTTTTTAAGGCTCGATGAAATTAACAAGGATCAACCTCTGGATGCTCCGTACAATGCAGGTGTCGGCCCACTGTCGCTTGCGTTTGGGCGGGTCACCCAACGTGTGCAGAATGATGGCAGTTTCTTCGCTAACCCCGCATTGGTCGAACGCGGGCCGGCCTGGCAGACAGATCAAAAACAAAACCGCGCCCGCGCCATACCGGTACGCGATGTAGGCATGCACACCGCATTAAGCCTGCGCCGAATCGCCAGTGAACTCGGCATAGATCTGCCCATGCCGGAAAGAGGCACAGTCCCGCCTCAGTCGCAGACGATTGCAAAGATACAGAGCAAACCGCTGGTCGAAATGATTGAGGGCATGATGGTTTATTCCAAC
>CAZQKJ010000264.1:0-5656 GCA_964593315.1 uncultured Granulosicoccaceae bacterium | reverse complement strand
ACAAAATTTTGATCCGGCACAGGACAAAATTTATCGGCATCCGAGTTTCTACGATATACCCGATGAAGTGGGGCATATGTAGTGTCCGGTGATGCCCTGTTAAGCACAGTGCTGCAGATCGCAGATGATCACCTGATACTCGGTCACAGGCTTTCCGAGTGGTGCGGTCATGCACCGATGCTCGAGGAAGATCTTTCTCTGCCGAACATGGCGCTCGATCTTATCGGTCAGTCGCGCGCACTCTATGCCTATGCAGCCACACTCGAAAACAAGGGCCGTACAGAAGATGACTTCGCCTACCTGCGCACTGATCGTGAGTACACTAATTGTTTATTAGTGGAACGACCCAACACCGACTTTGCTCACACCATGCTGCGCCAGCTGTACTTTGCAGCGTTTATGGTGCCGTTCTGGCAGGCCCTATCTAAAAGCACCGATGAAACCCTGAAGGGCATTGCAGGTAAAGCTGTCAAAGAAGTTGGTTACCATGTTCGCCATAGCGGAGAATGGGTTGTTCGCCTCGGTGATGGCACAGAAGAGAGCGCTACAAGAATGGCAGACGCAGTGAATTCGTTACACCCGTATACCGATGAGCTTTTTAGTGCTGATGACTCACGCAGAATCTGCATAGACGCAGGCATACTCAGCACAATAGAGCCAATAAGACTGCAATGGCAAACAACGATCGAAGAGGTTTTCACTCAAGCCAAACTGACCGTGCCGGAAGTACCTTATCCTCAGTCCGGTGGCAGACTAGGTGAGCATACTGAAGACTTCGGTTTTCTGCTGGCAGAGTTACAGTACATGCAGCGCGCCTATCCTGGAGCGCAGTGGTAATGACTCATACAGATCTTGAATCTGCACGTAACATCGCTTCAAATGTGCCAGACCCTGAGCTCCCCTACCTCACCTTGACAGACCTCGGTATTCTTCGAGCTGTAGAGCTGCAAGGAGACACGATAGTGGCACAAGTTTCCCCTACCTACAGTGGGTGCCCGGCGCTTGATGTCATTGAGCAATCAGTGCTGGAGGCACTACAACAAGCAGGCTTTAAAGCACGCGTTGAGCGTGTTATGTCTCCACCATGGACCACAGACTGGATCACCGAGGAAGGGCACAGAAAGCTGACACTAAACGGCATCGCGCCTCCGCAACGCACACAAATCACTCAAAATACGTTGTTTGCGAAAACACAAATCAATTGCCCTAACTGCAATAGCCCTGATACGTGCAAAGTCTCGGAGTTCGGATCGACACCGTGCAAGGCTCAGTACACTTGCAACAGCTGTAGTGAACCATTCGAATACTTTAAGTGCCACTGATATGCCCGCATTTAACTTACTTACCATCTACAAAATCAGACCACAGCCAGACGGCGTGGCACTGTCCTTTTCTGTCCCTGACGAGCTAGGTCCTTTGTATCAATTTGTACCGGGACAATACTTGACTCTGCGAGCCGAAATAGATGGCGATGACATTCGCAGGTCTTACTCTATTTGCTCTTCTCGAAACAGTGAAAATCTTGAAGTCGGTATCAAGCGTGTAGAGGGCGGACTATTTTCAAACTATGCAGCTGAACTCAAGGCGGGTGACTCACTGCAAGTAATGACACCCGAAGGTAGATTTACTGCAGAAATTGGAGGCACACACAACTATCTCCTGATTGCTGCAGGATCAGGAATAACACCTTGTCTGTCCATAGCGAAATCTGTTCTAACCGAGGAGCCTGACAGTCGCATTACTTTGTTATACGGCAACCGCAACACTCAAAGCATTATGTTTCGTGAAGACATTGACAATCTCAAAAACCAGTATACCGACCGGTTTATGCATACCCATATTCTGTCAGCAGAAAATCAAGATGCAAGTAGTCTGAACGGACACATCAATGATGAAAAACTCCAACACTTTAATTGTACCGGGGTAATCAACCTTAACAGCTATGATGCAATTTATCTTTGCGGGCCACAGGCAATGATTGAAAATTGTACAAGTAGTCTGGTAGCACTTGGCTACAACAAAAAGAACATTAAATTTGAGCTGTTCAACACCGGTAAAGTCGACACAGCACAGAAGACAGCATCGCGAACTCGCAAAAGCACCAGATCCAAAGCCACTACCGGCAGGCATGTGACCATCATTCTGGACGGTGCGGAACGCGAGATCACTGTCAGTGACGAAACCATTCTAAATGCCGCACAAAACGCCGGACTCGACTTACCATTTTCATGTGCCGGCGGCATGTGCTGTACCTGCCGCTGTAAAGTGGCATCCGGTAAGACCGCTATGGATTTAAATTTCTCCTTAGCCGACTGGGAAGTCGAGGCCGGTTACACGCTAGCCTGCCAAACGCGCCCTGAAAGCGATGATGTAATACTCGATTTCGATGCAACCTGACCCCCTCCGACTGAGAAAGCGTGAACACAGAACTTAAAGCTTACCAGTTATCTGACCGATACCAGCAAACGCATGGTCGTGTGTACATGACCGGGACACAGGCGCTGGTTCGCATACTATTAAACCAGTCACGTCGTGATAAAGACGCAGGCCTGAATACCGGTGGATTTGTATCCGGTTATCGCGGCTCACCTTTGGGCGGTGTTGATCTTGAATTGTGGCGCGAGAAAGATCTTATCGCACAGGCAGGTATTGAGTTTCTCCCGGCCGTCAATGAAGATCTTGCTGCAACCGCCATACTCGGCAGCCAGCAAGTAGAAGGTAACCCGGATAAAACTGTCGATGGTGTATTCGGACTCTGGTACGGCAAGGGCCCGGGTATCGACCGCAGTGGCGATGCACTGAAGCATGGCAATGCCTACGGATCATCACCAACCGGAGGTGTATTGGTGGTAGCGGGAGATGATCATGGTTGCGTATCGTCATCTATGCCACACCAGTCAGATGTAGCATTCATGACCTGGTTCATGCCGACACTAAATCCCGCAAGCGTTGAAGAGTACATGGAATTTGGTGAGTACGGTTACGCGTTGTCACGTTTTTCCGGTATGTGGGTAGGCTTTAAGGCGATATCAGAGACGGTAGAAAGTGCCGCCTCTTTTGATCTTAAGCCCCCAAGGGAGTTTGTGACACCGGATTTTGAACCTCCATCAGACGGGCTTCACTACCGATGGCCAGACTTACCAGGCCCACAAATAGAACAAAGACTGGTGGATAAGAAAAACGCGGTCTTTGCTTTCGCAGAAGCTAACCCGATAGATAAGCACATCTACAATATACCCGATGCAACTTTCGGCATTGTGACAACTGGCAAAGCCCATTTGGATCTAATGGAAGCACTGCGCTTGCTCGGTATAGATGAAAGACTGTGTCGATCATTAGGCATCGATATTTATAAAGTCGGTATGGTATGGCCGCTGGCGCGAGCTGATGCACTAAATTTTGTCCGCGGCAAACGCGAAGTGATGGTAGTAGAAGAAAAGCGCGGCATCATAGAGAGTCAGTTTAAAGAGTATTTTTACGACTGGCCAGGTGACAAACCCGAGATCATGGTGGGCAAGCGCGATCAGCACGGCAAACCGCTGGTACCCTGGACGGGCGAACTCTCACCGAGAATTCTATTACCGCTGATAGCCTCACGGCTGCAGCATTTTTATCCCGAATACAATTTTGAAGCAACTTCTGCAAGCGTATTGGCAGGGAATAAAACCATGATCAGTGTGGAGGGAGCAACACGAACACCGTACTTTTGCTCAGGCTGCCCACACAATACCTCTACCAAGGTACCACAAGGTTCAAAAGCACTGGCGGGCATAGGCTGTCACTTCATGGCGAGCTGGATGGACCGTGAAACCAGCTCACTGATTCAGATGGGTGGCGAGGGAGTTAACTGGGCGGCTTCATCAATGTTCACCGGTAAAAATCACATTTTTCAGAATCTGGGTGAAGGCACCTGGTATCACTCAGGCTCAATGGCGATCCGACAAGCCATCGCAGCCGGTACGAACATCACTTATAAAATTTTATATAACGATGCAGTGGCGATGACTGGCGGGCAACCGGTAGATGGCCCGGTATCAGTACAGGCAATTGCCGCCTCAGTAAGAGCAGAAGGTGTTAGCCGCATTGCACTGGTATCAGATGATATCAATAAATTCAGCCACAAAGATTTCCCTGTTGATTGTACTTTTCACGATCGCAGAGAACTAGACGCATTGCAACGTGAATTGCGTGAGGTTAAAGGTGTTTCTGCACTGATTTACGAACAAACCTGTGCTACTGAAAAACGCCGTCGTCGCAAACGCGGCACGCTTCCTATGCCCGATGAAACAGTCGTGATCAACGAACTGGTCTGTGAAGGATGCGGGGATTGCTCGGTAGAATCAAACTGCCTGAGTGTTGAGCCTATCGATACACCGTTCGGTAAAAAGCGCCGCATAAACCAGTCAGCATGCAATAAAGACTTTTCCTGTTTAAACGGATTTTGTCCAAGCTTTATTACTGTAAAAGGCACGGCCAAAAAAGCCACAACAAGGCAATTTGACTTTGAAGAGTATGATCTGCCTGATCCAGTGTTACCGTCCCTGTCAGAGCCATATGATCTATTGATCACAGGCGTGGGCGGCACCGGCGTAATCACCATTGCAGCACTACTTTCCATGGCAGCACACCTTGAAGGCAAAGGCGTATCAGTACTGGACTTCACAGGCTTTGCACAAAAGTTCGGTCCGGTCTTAAGCTATGTTCGCATCGGCAAGGATCCAGACGCACTGAATCAGGTACGAATAGATCTGCAATCTGCAGATGCAATGATTGGCTGCGATGTCGTAGTCTCCTCATCTCCCAAAGCGTCAGCAGCCTACCGACAAGGCATGCAATCGGTTATGAATGTGGCATCAATGCCCACCGGCGATGTTGTCCGCAACCGTGACTCGGATCTGCAAATTGATTACCGGGTCAGCGAGATAGAACGAGTAACCGGTGAGCCTCTACCCTGCATCAATGCCAATCTTATTTCAGAGAAAATCTTTGGAGATACAGTCTTTGCCAATGTCATTATGCTCGGCTTTGCATGGCAGCAGGGACTGGTACCAGTCGCTGAACACACCTTGATGCGCGCCATAGAGTTAAACGCAGTCGCAATAGAAAAAAACAATCAGGCATTCACAGTTGGTCGTATTGCTGCGGTCTCCTCTGAGGCATTTGATCAGCTGTTCAATACAGCTCAATCATCAAATGAATCGCTGCAAGATCTAATAAACCACCGTGCAGCCTTCCTGACCGACTATCAAAACAAGCGCTATTCGAACAAGTACCGTCGTTCGATTGAATCCTTTGTCAGGCATGGCGACGATGAACTGACTGAAGCTGCCGCACGCTCACTTTTCAAACTCATGGCCTACAAAGATGAATACGAAGTCGCTCGACTACATCGGAACTTCAAGCAAGTACTGACCGAGCAGTATGAAGAGGGATTTACCGTTAACTACCATATGGCACCACCTCTGGTGTCACGCAAGCTTGATGCACGTGGCCGTCCGATTAAAAAGCAATTTGGCCAGCGGATGGATACCTCCTTTGGCGTGTTGCAAAAAATGAAATTTCTCCGCGGCACACCAGCAGATATTTTCGGCTATTCCGGTGAACGCCGCATGGAACGCAGGCTAATCGTCTGGTTTCAAGAACTTCTGAACCAATG